>NZ_JAENWM010000009.1 GCF_016650035.1 Clostridium sp. | reverse complement strand
GCTGGCTAAAACAAATTATACTAATAAAATGATGTTTTCTTATTTATAAATTGATTTCTTAGAGGTAATCTGACGTAAATCACCTACTAATAATAGAAATAAAATGACTTTTCAATTAGTTATAATTTGACGTTCAACAGCTTTTAATGACACTAACTCTGCCGTATTTTTTGATATAACACTGGGCTCCATAAATACGGTAGATCCTTTAGATGATGTTTCTACAACTGTCCCTGTAACTTGATTTTTATAGGATGCCTTTATAGGGATTGTATATCTACCGTTCCTCTTGCTTACAAAAAACTCTTGTATATAGGTTTTATTACTACTGCTTTTTAAAAATTTTTCTAGTTTTTCTTGTATTTTGCCTTCTGCGTTTTCTATATATCTTCTGATCTTTTTAAGTTCTTTACTAGCATTTGAGTCTACTAAGCTACCTCTAATAGAAAATTCAATTTCTTCCTCTATGGATTTAAATTCTGTAATTGAATTCCCATAACTACTTAAGTTTGGAGCGTAAAATTCTTTTCCCTCCATAAAATCTTTAATTTTTCTACAGCCTCTTAAAAAGTTGCAAAGTTTGTTTAACTCTTCCGGTTCTAATATTGCCCCTTTTTCAATATTCTCTATAATGCTCTTCACATTAAATATTCCTTCTAATGGTATGTAGGAAGCTATATCTAACAAAGCTCTTCCCTCGCTAGTTTCATTAAGCATACTATCCACAACTTTTAAACTTGTGCTTGGCTGTAATTTATCTATTAGGTCTTTTCCGAGTCCACTTACACAATAAGACTGTACTATTTCCTTTAACTCATTATATTGTAATTTATTAAAAGTATTTATATTCATTTATATCTCTCCTCATATTAAAACATCAATTAGGTCGTTACAATTTACCATTCTCTCTATAAGAATGGACTTAACTGATTTTACAGACTTTTTATTTATCTACAAAATAAAAAAAGCCGTGGATACCCCCACAGCTAAAAATACGTAACTTCATAAAAGATAGATAAATCTATCTTTTCTTACTATAACAGTACTTTGTGGAATTGTATCTTTATAGATTTCACCAAATAAATCCGCCACAAATAAAGGTATACTATACCCTTTTCGAAAGATTTATTTAATTATAAAATTTAATCTATTTGGATACTAACACGCTCATAAAGCACCTCTTTTTTCTATTTTAACGAAATCTGTCTAATACTATTAGTATTACGATTTTGTATGTTTTGTCAATAGTTTAATAAACATGCCACGCGGCATGTACTGTTGTATATTATATTAGCAATTAATTAAACATTCTAATATTCAAATGAAAAAGCTCCATATGTATATTTTTTTCCATTTGAATTTATTTTATGTAACTGGCTCCCCATAAATTGGTATTACTCTTGTCCAACCTTTCATTTTTCCATACTTAAGATATTTATCATAATACTCAAGCTCTGAATCAAGGAAATCCCTCCATAACTTACGCAATGGTTCATTCCTAATAGTCTCAATGATTGCTCTGAGATGAGCATCTAAGGCAGATAATTGCCAGCTTAAAATAATTCGGTACATAAACCTATCAGTAATCATTTCAGGATCTATGGGTGATGTTACTGGTAGTGCTGATCTGTTAGGTAGCGGTATATTAAGCTTTAACGCTAAATTCTCAAGCTTTTTAACTTGCTTGTTATAAATATATAACCCATGTTGAAGTATTACCTTAAACTCAGTATCATGAGCAAAACTCGAGAATATGCCTATGAGTTCAATTTGCTCATATCTCATAACAATATGATCCCAAATATGAAATGCTTCTGATGTGGCAAGTTGCTCTTTCTCCTGAACAATAGCAGTCTTGTAAGTAGGATAAGTCTCCTCCCAGCCTTTCAATTTACCAAACTTATAAAGGATATTAAAATCGTCAAAATGGATTTTTAAATCTTGTATGATAATATTTCTTAAATTATCATTTGTACTGGTTGAACGAACCGCATGATTAAGAGACATAAGCTGTGCTACAAGGTCATGATATATTTTTTTATAGATATAATCATCCGTTATATTATTAATCCGAGTTGCAAACTTGACGTCCACAGGAGGTCTGTTTGGCATTATGATACGAAATTTTTCACCTAATTTCTCTAAATTATTTATTTGATTTTCAAAATTTGTCTGAAATCCATTTAAGACTACTTCCCAACCTACGTCATGAACAAAGTTCTTAAATAATTGAACTGTTTGGGTGCTAACATATCTTGCTCTTAGAAGACTATATATATTAAATGCTTCCTGGATATCTATAACGTCTTCTCTCTTCTTAACTTTCTTTATTAATGAACCTATATCCAATACTTTCACCCCTCAATTGTAAATATTGTTATTAGTATGCGCCTAACAACTTTTACATATACCTTGAGGGATAAAATACTTTTACCTTACTATGCTACTGATCTTTCGATGCAGCAACTTCCTTATGACCTTGTTTTATTTCAGCAACTAGCCTGTTATTTACCAATAATAGCTCTTCCTCAATCTCTTTGCATTTAGTGATATCTACAAAAGTGATGACCACACCATCGATTTTATTCTCTAAAGTGTGGTAAGGCAGAATGCTCGCGTTAAACCAACTCCCATTACGAGACATAACCTGCTTATCAACAGCAATCAGCGTACGTTGCACCTCCCTAACATCCTCTGCTAGTTCGGGATAAATAAGATCTGACGTAATATCAGTAATTGGTCGACCCACATCACTCAAAATCAACCTAGAGACTAAAGTCATTTGATTTGTGAAGTGTTTAACTAATAAATTATCATCCAAAAATAAAGTGGCAATCTTCATGCTGTCCATTAGATTATTCATATCGTTTGTGACTAATTCCATGTCGTCTAACTTTGACTTAAGTTGGAAATTTATCGTCTTTAGCTCTTCATTTGAGGATTGTACTTCTTCCTTGGTTGTGGTCAGTTCCTCATTTGTCGATTGGAGTTCTTCGTTGCATGACTGCAATACCTCATTACTAGATTTAAATTCTTCTTGGGATATCTGCATTTCTGTACCTGCAACTTGCCACATTTGGCGAGTTTGTAATAGTTCTTGCTCCAGTTCCTTCTCCCGCGAATTAGCGATAGGGGTTTGTTTGTTTGTGTTGTTTGTGCTGTTTGTGCTGTTTGCTTTACCCATCTCAGTTTCTGTAACATCTGTTAAGATTATCATTACCAATCCACGCAGCTCCTCCGGCTCTTTGAGCGGATTTACTGAGATATCAACCCTAAAAGTTCCACCTTCGTTCATCACAACAACACCTTTGGAAATAACCTCCTTATTTTGCTGAACAGCCTTATAGAAAGTGTCATTCAGTTTATAATTTAGCCCTTCTCTGGCCATGGCAAAAATATTCCAATTAACCTTACCAGCAGCTGGTTCTAGGTACTTGCCAGTTCGCCCGGTAATGTAGAGGATATCACCTTTACCATTGACAAGCACTGTAGAAGGTGAATATTTTTGCAAAATCAGTTTATCCGCCATGGACTGCATGTTCTGAACATCAGTGGACGGCTGGTTCACTTCAGCCTGATACGGTGCAAAAGAGTTGGGGAATTCTATAGGTTCTGTCTGAATTAGCGGCCTGAGCCTCTGATAAATTCTCGTTTTAAGATCAAGTGGTTTAAAGAGATCCGTGAAGTTACCAACTGACTCCGCACTTCCTAAGAACAAAAATCCGCCACTATTAAGACTGTAGTGAAAAAGAGGAATAATCTTTTTCTGAATTTGAGGTGTCAGGTAGATAAGTAGGTTCCGGCAGATCATTATATCTACCTTTGTAAATGGGGGATCTTTAATCATATTTTGTTGAGCAAAGATGACCATATCTCGAATTTCCTTATTAACCTGATAGCTTTTATCAACCTTTACGAAATGCCTATTCAGGCGCTGGGTGGAGATATCTTTTGCGATATTAAGCGAGAAAATTCCCTCCCGGGCTTTATCAATAGCTTCACTGTCAAGATCAGTAGCAAAAATTTGAATAGAACTATGTTGGGAAGGCTTTAACTTATCCATCACCTCTTTGAATGTAATCGCTAAGGAGTAAGCCTCTTCCCCGGTGGAACATCCAGATATCCAAACTCGAATCGTATCAGTAGGTTCACGCTGATTTAAGAGTGCAGGTATAACTTTGTCCTTTAGAAGTTCCCATTCTGCTTGCTCACGAAAGAAACTGGTAACCCCAATTAAAAATTCCTTAAACATGAGATTCAGTTCACTCGGATTATCTTTTAAAAAATCAACATATGATTCTATATTGTCAATTTGATGTATACCCATACACCGTTCAATCCTTCGTTGTATAGTACTTCTTTTATATGAAGAAAAATCATGACCTGTATGCGCTCGTATCATTACTATAATATTGTCGATGCAACTCTTGTATTTATTTGCATCGTCCTTGTCAACCATAACAGTATTTGGCTTGTTCTCAATATAGAAAATAATCTTTGAAGGCATTGTCTCTACGGTGGTTATAACTTCTGTTAACCCTGCCTCAATAGCACTGAGAGGCATACCATCAAATTTAGCAGAGGCCGGTTCTTGGATAAAAACGGCTCCTCCTTTTTCCTTTATTTTCTTAAGTCCCTCTGTACCGTCATCACCCATTCCCGAGAGTATGACGCCAATACTCCTCTCCATCTTATCATTCGCCAGGGAGCTAAAAAAGAAATCAATGGGCAGACGCGTATTGTGAGGCTCAGTATATTCAAAAATGTGTATCACATTATTCTTAATAGACATATTCATGTTTGGTGGAATTACATAGACGCAGTCAGGCTGAATAGATATATTCTCACTGGCCTGTACAACTTTCATACTAGTTTCACTCTTAAGTAAGTCCACCAAAATCTGCTTACTATTATTTTCCATGTGCTGAACGATACCAAAAGCTAGTCCACTATTTTCAGGCACGTTACGCAGGAAATCTGACAGAGCCTCTAGTCCTCCTGCGGAAGCGCCTATGCCAACGATTGAAACGTCTGTTTTTGCGGTATCCGTTATCTTATTATCTTGCATAATACCCCCCATTCACAAATTGATTAACATAACCTTTATACTCTTATTATAGCAAATTATTTGTAAACAGTGTATAATAATTTATATATCTCTATATTTATTCTTTCTTGACTCTTTTTTAACTATGATGTGTATGCGGGTCTATCTAATTTAAGGAATAAATATCCGAAAACTCAATATGTATTCTCTCAATTCTTTCTTGATTTCCTAATTCAATTGCGCTACATACATCGTTCTTATTGGGCCGGTCTATTACCGGAAGAACAATAATAAACTCTGATCCTTTGCCGTATTCACTTGTTGCAGAAATGCTTCCTCCATGCATCTCCACAAGGGATTTTACTATGGAAAGTCCAATACCGCTTCCCTCTTGGTTTCGTGTAAGCGATCTATCTACCTGTCTAAATCGATCAAAAATAATATCTAATTTATCACTTGGAATGCCTATACCTGTATCTTTTATCGATATTATAATATTTTCTCCTTTATCATACATATTTACTGTCATACTTCCGCCTGGTTTTGTGAACTTTATTGAATTAGCAAGTAGATTTAGTATAACCCTTTCAATCTTCTCTGGATCGCAAGATACGGTGCAGTCCTCTATATCAGTATCAAAAATAAGCTCAATGGATTTAGATTTGATATATTCGGCTACTGACATAGTAACACTCTCAACAATATCTACGATATTACAGTTCGAAAGCTTTAACTCAAAAAATCCTGCATCAAGTTTCGTAATATCAATCATATTATTAACAAGGCGCAATTGTCTGTAACAATTCTGTTTCATTATGTTACTATACTTTCGAAATTTTATTTCACTATCATCAACATCACTACCTCTTTTAAATGTATCCAAAAGCTGTAGGGCAGACAAAATTACGTTTAGAGGCGTTCTAAGTTCATGAGAAAGGTTACTGAAAAACTCTGTCTTTAGGTTTTCTGATAAAATTTTTTCATCTAATAATTTCTTGTGTCTATACATCTCTATTTCAGCATTCTTTCCTCTAGTTATATCCACAAGAGATAAAACGACTCCTTTAAGTGAATTTTCTTGTGTACAGTATGGCGTGCATTTCAATAAATACCAATCTCCATCACTACTTTGTACTTCCTTTTCATACAATTTATGAGTTCTTATTACTTCTCTTGCACCCATATTTAAGTCATCGTTGGTTATATTACTAACTATGTGCTGCATTGGACGCCCAATATCTCGAGGCTTAAGATTTATCTCTTTTGCAATTCTGGGTGTAAACTTTCTTACACAAAGATTTTCATCAAGAAAAATAGTTCCAATATCTGTACTGTTTAAATAGTTTGTCATATCATCGTTTAAATCAGCCAATTCTTGATTCTTATATTGGTAATTAGCATTGATTTTTATAAGTTCATCATTTGCTGATCTAAATTCTTCATTTGCAACCAGTAGTTCTTCATTATAAACAAGTTGTTCCTCATTTGATATTTGGAGACATTCCTTGGTATACCGTAACTTCTCTTCAAGTTCCATAATTCTTTTATTTAACTTTTCTTCGGAATCATGCTTCCCCGTATCTCCACTCCTAAAAGCATTATAGTTCTTATAATGCATACCTATACTTGGCATTATATTTTTCATAATGCATACCTCCTTTTTTAAAATCATATAAATAATGGCTTTAATCAAATATCACTCAATCTGATTATAATATATTTATAATTCTACAAATATTGATAATTCCCTTTTAATTATATAGATTTGCACTATAAATCGTTCGCACTTTTCGTCAAACTCTGCATAAAAAATTAAATCTAGATAGCTTACCTTCTAAAATTGTTATTATAAGTACATAGAAAATAATTGATTTTTTTAATTAGAGTCCCCCTTTAATTAAATATAGATTTAATTAAAAGCCAGCACTAGTTAGTGCTGGATTTTAATTCTTTGTAATATATATTGGCCAAATTCTTAAAATCTAAAACTGCAGCTGAATCTAATAAATAAGCAGACACGGTGGCATTATCTTTTCTCTGTTTATTTAATTCAATAAGTATTTCATCAACACTACCAATACCTATACCATGTCCATAATAAAGTTCATCACCCAGGTCTATAATGTTTTCTCCTTGCCACTCAGGAGTTACTGGATTTACATCAGGATTATAAACATATCTTCTATCCCCAGGTAAATAATCACTTTGTTTTTCTATATAACCTGCTTCATAAAGTAAATTGTCTATATAATGCCAATTCATCAAATGTATTTTGGTAAATAACTCATTAAAAAGCTTCTCTTTGAAAGTATTAAGTAACGCCTGATAATAAACTATTATCATTGCGGTAGCACATTCAGTGCCATATTTAGAACTATTTATACTAATATCATTAATAGCTACACTGGGTTTTATTCCTTTTTTAAGTAAAAATCCACCTTCCTCAGTTCGTTCCCAATACTCCTTATTACATATTGATTTACGAAAAACTTTAAATGACAGATCACTTTTATTAAGATTTACTGATGCAATAACAATATTTTTTCTTAATGTTAACTCAAACTGCAATTGTTCTAATAAATTATACTCATATCTTTCTTTACTTCTGCTCATCTTAGTAATAATTTCTCTTTCAATATTACTTGGTTTATACTCATTTATATACTCATCAATTTTAAATGAATTGTTAAAAATTATAATCATTTACTAGCCCCCTTCCATATTTTTCATGTAAATCTATTTTATATGGTATTGGGTTACTGGTTCTTTGAAAACTTTCCCCAGTAAAATATAGAAAACGATAATTCTCCTTAAGCCAGTAGAATATGGTCGTATATTGATTTTCACTATCTCCTCGACCATTTCTCATATCTATGGAAGGTACAAAATCTAGAAGTTTATATGCTAATTCAATATCCCGTGCGTCATCTGAGTATAAGTAATTTGCGATTAACATTAAGCTATATGGATCCCTTGCTTCGAAAAAAGTCCAGATTAAATCATGGTTAAAAAGACCTTCTCTGTTTCTAAAAAAAATAGTATCTACTATAATAGGTAAAATTGAATTGTCATTATGCGTTTTTATTAGAAGTGCTGCAGTAATATCCAAAATTTCATCTTTTTCCTCACTTAACCCATGCTTACCTATGCAGCCTTCAAATATTTCTTTAATTTCTGGATAATCCATGTTATTCATATATGTCCTTCTTCATTTAATTGTTATAATTCAATATATTCTTTTGCTAGTAAAATGTAACGAAAACTTTTTCTTATCAAATTTTTATTTTAAAATAAAAAGAATCAAAACAAATGCTTTAAATTGATCATTTTTTTTAAAAATAAAGGAAAAAAATATGTTATGTAGAATTATAAATATATAAATACAACACACTAATTATACAAAGCTGGGGGATATTTATGGATATTTCAGAAATTATAATGAATAAAATTAAAGAGTCAAAAAAAATATCGTTTAAGCAACCAAGCCTTGCTTTTGCTATGAGTTTGGAAGCTTATAATACCGCAAAGAAAAATAAGTTAAAGTTAGAAGAGGCTTATGCACTCTTTGCAATGGCATTAGCTTGTAGGTCAATGACAAAGATAAATGACTGCTTTAATTATGCTTTAGATGCTTTTAAGATATTTAAGATGTATGATAACCCTTTGGATTTAGCGGATACTTTAAATCTCATAGGAATTGTACATTTTTATAATGCCATGTATGAGAGAGCACTGGAGAACTTTTTAAAAGCATTACATCTTCTAGAAGGAACAAAAAACTATCCAACAATGAGTAGAATCCTTAACAATATAGGTGAGGTTTATAAGGAAGTTGGCAATCATTCAGAATCATTAATTTATTATAATAAGGCCCTAACATTATGCAAAGAATATAACTCTATAAGTAACACAGCAGTTATATTAGCAAATATGGGAGAGATATATTTTATAAATGAAAATTATTCTACTAGCTTTGAATATTATAAAAAAAGTTATGATATTTTAATTGTGCATGATGATATAACTGCTCTTTCAGAGGTTGAAAATAGCATTGGGAAAGTTTATTTTATCCAAAAAGAATATGACACGGCGAGGGAATGCTATAATAATGCTCTTACTAGGTTAGATGGAATTGGAAACAAATATTTTATAATAGATGTGCTTATAAATCTCGCACAACTTGAAGCACTTGAAAACGAAGAGATATTTTTAGGGCATCTCCATAGGGCTATTAAATATGGTGAACAAATAAATGCAAGAAAGAAGTTAAGTAAGATTTATAAAATTATAACTGAATTTTATGAGAGAAAAGAAGATTTTAAATTATCACTTATGTTTTATAAAAAATATCATTTAATGGAACAGGAAATGGAAACTACCGTAATCTCTCAGAAGCTTGAAATAATAAAAATTGAGCTAAGTAAACACTTTAGCGGCGAGGAACTCCAAAAAATTACCAAATTAAATAAACAATTGGAGACGGATATTTGGAATAAAAACGCACTATTGGATACAATGAAAAGAACAAATAGAAATCTAAGTGTAGAGGTAATATCTGATGAACTTACTAATATACCAAACAGGAGAGGGGTTAATAGTTATCTTTCTAATGTGTGGAGGGAGAGCACAATAAAGCCCATAAGTTCATCACTTTTGATGATTGATATTGATTATTTTAAACGTTATAATGATTATCATGGACACCTTGAAGGTGATACTTGTCTTAAGAAAATCGCTTACTGTTTAAATAACGTTTTTGGAAACGGATCTGGAATACTTGGCAGATTTGGTGGGGAAGAATTTGTATGCTTTATTAAAAACACAGAATTCAAGGACGTTTCAGCTCTTTCAGAACTCCTTCGAATTTCTATTGAGAAACTTGGCCTTAATTATATTTGGAATAATGAGTTATGTCCAGTAACAATTAGTATAGGCGGTATATTTGGTTATACCTCAGATTTTAACAGTTCTCATGATATGTATTTAATTGCCGATGAGGAACTTTATAAAGCTAAAAATGCTGGTAGAAACAAAGTTTTTTTAAAAAATAAAAATGAACTATAAAAGTTAAGGTGCTAATTAACATTATAATTAGCACCTTAAGACTCTATAAATTTTCAGCGATATAATAAATTAATTTCTCTGTGCTTTTCCATCCTAGACATGCATCCGTTATAGATTTCCCATAAACTCCGCCCTCTACATCTTGTTTACCTTCTACAAGGTAACTTTCAATCATAAATCCTTTTACCATTTTCTTTAGTAGAGAATCATATTTCCTACTCATTAACACTTCTCTGGCTATTCTTGGTTGTTCTTTATAAGACTTCATTGAGTTTGCATGACTAGTATCTACAATAATAGAAGGGTTTAGAAGCTTCTGTTTTTCATATTCTCTCGCAATACGAATTAAATCTTCATAATGATAGTTTGGAATATTTCTACCATAAGAATCTACGGCTCCTCTTAAAATAGCATGAGCAAGAGGATTACCTTCTGTTTTAACTTCCCACCCACTATATAAAAAGGTATGTTCAATTTGTGCAGCTTTAATGGAATTCAGCATTACATTCAGATCTCCTCCAGTAGGATTCTTCATGCCTACCGGCATATCAATGCCACTTACTGTAAACCTATGTTGCTGATTTTCTACGGAGCGAGCTCCAACTGCATGATAACTTAATAAATCTGAAAGATATGCATAATTTTCCGGATATAACATTTCATCAGCAGCCGGCATGTGAAATTCACTTAATGCTTTTATATGAAGTTTTCTTATAGCTGTTAACCCTGCAACTAAATCTGGTTCTTTATTTAAATCTGGTTGATGGGCCATACCTTTATACCCTTCACCAGTAGTTCTCGGTTTATTCGTATAAATTCTTGGTATAATAATGATAGAATCTTTTACCTTTTCTTGAACTTTTACAAGCTTTTCTATATATTCACACACTGAGTCTTCATTGTCAGCTGAACATGGCCCGATTATAAGGATAAACTTATCATTTTCATTTTCAAACACTTTCCTTATATCATTATCCCTAGTTCTTTTAATTTCCTTAATATGATTTGACAGAGGCATTTGTTCCATAATTTCCTCTGCAGTAGGTATTCTTTTTATAAATTTCATATTCATATATATTTCCCTCACTTTGCTTATTTGATATTAGTTCATAAAATTATCCGATTAAATCATCATCTGCGATGCTGCAATATTAACGACTTCAGAAGGAGATTTAGACTTCCACTGAAGTTTTTTATTTATTATAGCATATAACTCCCACTTATAGAAGTTGGAGACTTTCCTTCTGAAATGTCGTTAAACCTTAAATTCAGCCATACTACCCTTACTTGTAGAACTTACCTCAAGCCTAGCATCTATTCTTTCTTTAAGTTCAGGTACATGAGATATTATACCAACTAATCTTGAGTCCTTTTGCAAATCCATAAGACATTCTATTGCATTATCTAGGGATTCTGGGTCTAGTGTTCCAAACCCCTCATCTATAAACATAGTATCTAATTGTATGCCGCCCGCGTATGCTTGAACTACATCAGCAAGGCCCAGTGCCATAGACAATGAAGCTTTAAAACCCTCTCCACCTGATAGTGTTTTTACATCTCTTGCTTTTCCTGTATAATTATCAAATACCTCAAGTTCTAAGCCTTGACCTTTTCTTTTATCACCAATTTCTTGCTTTCTTAATAGTTCAAATCTACCTGAGGTCATTTTATTGAACCTGATGTTGGCAGCCATAATAATATCCTCAAAATATGCAGCTAGCACATATCTTTCAAAGCTTATTTTCTTAGAGTTATCACCATTAATAATGTTTGATAATTTGCCTACTATTTCATACTTCTTTTCATCAATTTCTATAGTTTTACTATACTTTTCACAATCTTCAAGAATTAAACTATTATTTCTTATTCTTGCGAAGAGCTCCATTTGTTCTTTGTTTAATGATTTGAAGATAATATCTTCGCTTACTAGTTTGTCTTTTAATATTTCCAGATCAACTATTATTAACCCTTCAATTTCCTTTAATGATGCTTCATACAATTTTTTCACACCAGATAAATTAATATTAAACTCATTTATTTCCACGTCAAGATTCTCAATTTTTTCTTCAGTTAAACTACTGGCCTTATAATCATCGTACCCACTAAACCCTAGTTCTAATACACTTTCTTTGAATACACATACTGCTTTCTTAAATTCTTCATCTGCATTTTCTTTCATTTCATTTGTTCTTTTATGTCGTCCCATCTCTTGGTCCAGGTTACCCTTTATTTTACTAAAGGCACTTTCTGCATCTTCATATGCTTTTTTAAGAGCCTTTTGCCTCTCACTTAAAGCTATTCCAATTTGAACTAGTTCTCCTACATTTTTCATTTCACCCTTAAAATCATTTTTTATACTATCTAAGGTATTTTTTGCCGCACGTAAATTCCCATCTTCTAAAACATGTTCTTCATTCTTTAGTTCAAGTTCACTTCTTAACTTCTCATTGTTTTTTTGGGTAATATCCCTAATTTGTATTTTTTCACTCTCTTTATTAATCATAGTACTTAAGATTTGTATTTTATTTTTAAGCTCTAATAGTATGGCCGTATTATTTGTAACTAACACATTTACCCCAGCACTAATATCCATAACCTGATAATTATCCTCTTTATTTAGTAGTTCTTTAACACCAGGCGTAATAGAGTTATCTTTAATTGCTTTTAAAGAAGAGTTAATATCCGTTAAGTCATTTAACTTTTTATCCCTTTGATCTCTAACCTCTTCGAGAGAATCTTTACTGATTTTTACCGCCTCTTCAGTTATTTCACTGTTTTCTAGTTTAGCAAGGCTAGGATGATGAATTGATCCACAAACCGGGCATGATGCTCCTTCTTGTAAGTTACTTGCAAGTATTCCAGCTTGGTTTTTTCTAAATGTATCTTCTAAGAGTTCAAATTTTCCCTTTAGCACTTTAAATCTCTGATCTATTTCTTTAAAATTCTCTGTGGCTTTTTTATGTTTTCCATTCTCATTAATCCATAAATTAATATCACTACGGAGTCTGTCTAATTTATCTTTTTTATTGTTTTCATTTATTTGTTTAATTTCTAAGGTTCCATTTTCCTCTTTAGCTTTTTTAATTTCTGCTAACTCATTATTAATTAGCTCTATTTTTTTATCATTTTCAAAACTAGTTAACCCTATTACCTTTATTCTGATTTTTATTTCTGTAACTTTTTTATCTAAGGTCTCTAGGATAACCTTGTTTTTTTCGTATGCAATAGCCTTATCCTTTAATCTTTGGTTTTCATCTATATCCTTTATTAACTGACTTTTTTCATTTTCCTTGCCTTGCTCATCTTTAAAGTTCTTCTCAGCTTTTTTATAACTTTCAGTATATATATCTATTTTTTTATCTATTTCTTCTATTTCTTTTTTTAATTCCTTGATTTCATTATTTTTGTCATTATACTTATCTTCATACCTTTTAGCAGTTAAGGCTTTCTTACCTCTAAAAAGCACACTGCCTTTATTTTTAAACTGTTCAACCTGTTGATTAAGCTTGTCTAGTTCTCCCTTGTTTTTTTCTAAGTTATCAAACCTCTTATTATTAGCTTCACCAAGAGTCTTTTCACTTGATATTTTATCTATAAGCCTACGGGTTTCTTCTATTTTTGCATCTAACTTCTTTTCTTTGTCCCTATCGCCTTCTATAAATTTATAAAAACAGCTCATTATAAGTTCTATATTGTGTTTATCAGCATTTATTAGCCTAAATAATCCGTCGTCCACTTCACTGCAAATAAAACTTCTTATTTTATTTGATCTATCTCTCTCAACCTGTTCAATGCTTCTTTTTAGTTTATTTGATTGTTCTTTTATGTTGTTTTGGATACTTTGAAAAATTTCTGTTCCAAATATTTTTCTAAATATATCTTCTTTTTCATCACTTTTTGCATTTAAAAGTCTCTTAAACTCTCCCTGTGGTATCATTACTAATTGTTTAAATTGTTCTGTGGTTATACCAAGAATATTTTCTACTTCTTTAGTTACTTGATTTACCCCTGTTACTGTTTTATCCTTAGAAAGTTTAATCTCAGCACTAGGTTTATTTTCTACAAAACCATCGCCTCTTTGTTTGGGCTTTATATATGATGGTGTTCTTTTTACATAGTACTCTTTTTCTCTTAATGAAAACCAAAGTTCAACCTCCGTTGGAGTCCCCGGATCTGCAAAATCACTTCTTAAGGATTTTGATTCCCTATCACACCCATTTGCCTCACCATACAGTGCAAAGTTTATAGCATCAAATATTGTTGTTTTCCCAGCTCCAGTGTTTCCTGTAATAACAAACATATTTTTATCTTGCAGATTTTCCTCGAAATCTAACTCTTGTTTTGTTGCATAGGGTCCAAATCCATTTATTATAAGCTTACGAATTTTCATTACTCTAAACCCCCTTTTCAGCTTTTTCTATGATTTTCACCATGACCTCGGTCTCCTCTTCAGAGCACTTTTCACCTATTATGTCCTCATAAAAGTTATCAAAAAGGCTAAGTTTAGATTTTTCTCGTACATTAACTGCTACTGTTCCTGTACTGGTTATCTTTATCCTATCTTCTCTTGTAAGTTCCATAACATTTGGATAAACACTTCTTAGCTTTGACATTGGATCTAAAATTTCTCCCTTATCTCTTAACACTACCTTTATATAGTCCTCTTTATTATCTAAATAGCTTACATCATTCTTTATTAGTTCTTTTAATTCTCCTGTAATAATTCTAAAATCTCTTCTTGGTTTAAACTCATGGAAATCTATTTCCACTTCGCCCTTTTCATTTAAATTTACAATAGTTATTCCTTTTTTTTGTTTAGTCTCTGAGAAAGAATATTTTAAAGGCGACCCAGCATATCTTATTTTATTTGTTCCAACCTTCTGCGGTCCATGTAAATGGCCAAGGGCAGTATAATTAAAAGCATCAAAATAAGCTGCATTAATAAGGGCTGATCCTCCAATGGACAGCGGCTTCTCCGATTCGCTTTCCTCAAGTGGAGCAGTTACCTCGTCTTCATTTTTCATGTATGAAACATATCCATGTGCAATTGCCACATTTCTCTCATCTTTATTCATAATATTATCAATAGAATCTAGTATATTCTTCATAGCATCGTCATGATTTTTTATGCTTTCATCTCCAAATAAATCTCTAACTACTGGTGGGTCTGCATAAGGAATAGGATAAAAATTTACTGGACCATGTTCATCATTAATAGTAATCTTTTGTATTTCCCTTTTTAGTGTTCCACTAATATATAAACCACTTTCCCTTAGGAGTTCGCTTGCAAAGTCTATTCTTTCATTACCATCATGATTTCCAGCTAAAGCTATAATAGGAGTCTTTAGCTCCTTAACTATTTTACCTAATACCTTGTTGAGTAATTCTATAGCTTGTACCGGTGGAACCGACCTATCATATAAATCTCCAGCTATTAATACAACATCCGGTTTTTCCACTTTAATCTCTTCATAAAGCTGCTCCATTATAAATTCTTGATCTTCAGTCATATAAAATCCATTAACAGATTTACCTATATGCCAATCCGCAGTATGGAAAATTCTCATAAATTTACACCTCCAAAATATCGCTATATATTTGTTGTATAATTACACAATTCTTTATAGACCTTAGAAATCCTTCATTTAATTTAAATATAATAGAGAACAATAAATGAGGCAACTGAAAGTTGCCTCATTTATTTCTTTTTTAAATTTACTCTTTTCCGCCAAAATACAATATCTTTATCAATCTAGCAATATTTTCAGATGCTTTTTTAATACTATTATATCCATCTTTCAGCGCTTCCTCTAAGTTTTTAGGCTTATCTACTATACCAAAAACTGAGGTTACTCCCATTGAGTATAATTCTTCTATATCATCTCCAACCTTGCCAGCCAGCACAATGATTGGTATATTATACTTTTTAGCAATGTGTGCAATTCCAACTATGGTTTTTCCATACTTTGTTTGACTATCTATACTACCTTCACCAGTTATAATAAAATCTGCATCTTTAATTCTCTCCTCAAATTTAGTGTGCTTTATAACTAAATCTACACCCCTTATTAAACTACCATTTAATAAGAAGAAAGCTCCACCTAATCCACCTGCAGCACCGGTCTTTGGTATATTAGAAATATCAATATCAAAAGCTTCTTCTAATACCTTTGCAAAATTAATCATTCCAAGTTCAAGTTCATCTGCAATTTCACCTTTGGCACCCTTTTGAGGTCCAAAGATTTTTGTTGCGCCCTTCTCCCCAACAAAAGGATTTTGGACATCGCAGGCTACTTCTATACTTATTTTTTTTAGTCTAGAATCCATCTTAGAAATATCTAATTTATGAATTTTAATTAACTCTTTTCCACCAAGTCCTAATTCAGTACCATCCGCACCTAGAGCTATCACTCCTAATGCTTGCAACATCCCTAGACCTCCATCGTTTGTAGACGATCCTCCAAGACCAATTATTAGATGATCAACGCCTTTATCCAAAGCATCAAGAATCATTTCTCCAACCCCAACGGTTGTTGTATTCATTGGATTTCTTTTAGATTTTTCTACTAAGTGTAACCCACAAGCTTCCGCGACTTCAATTATAGCCTTTTTTTCTTTTATCAACCATCCATATCTAGCCTCTATCTTTTCACCTAAAGGACCTTTAACTATTATTTTTCTAAATTCACCCTTTTGAGCATTTACTATTACCTCTGAGGTCCCTTCGCCGCCATCCGCCATAGGAATTAAATCAAATTCTGCATCTTTAAGGATACTCTTAATGCCACTTTTCATAGCCAGGGAAGCTTCAAACCCACTTACACTTTCCTTAAAAGAATCAGGTGCAATCACAAATTTAAGTTTTTTCAAAATATCACCTCTTTTTATGAATACTTATGTTAGTTTAATATCTCTTTTCATTGTGATCCTCCTAATAATGTTGCTATTAAATTATTCATTAATCTATTATAACCCAAAAACAATCCTTTGGGTTATACCCATTAACTATTATATATTTAACTCAAAATCATAATTCTAAAATATAGATGATTAGCACTGTTTACAACACAAACTAATTTGCAATTAATTATAGGTACAATGTCAAGTTTTAGTTTTAAACGCTGATGAATTATTTCACCAGCGTTTATACATCTTAATGAGGCACCTTTAAAGTTTTTTCGAAATTGCCATTGCAACATTTTCAGGGGTAAGAGGTAATTTGTAAAAATTAATGCCTAGTGCATCATAAAGTGCATTTCCAATAACCGATGGCACAGAAATCATGGGCTGTTCACCAATGCCTCTGGCACCATAAGGCCCATCTGGTTGATGATTTTCAATTAAGATAGGAATCATTTCCATGGGGATATCCTTTGCTGTAGGTATTTTATTGTCTGTAAATGATGGATTCATAAGCCTTCCCTCTGGGGTGAACTTATACCCTTCAATTATTGCAGATCCAATTCCCTGAAGTACCCCTCCTATGATTTGGCCGCAAACAAGTTTCCTATTAATTGCCTGGCCTATATCAAAAGCAGAAGCTATTTTAATAATCTCAATGTTTCCAGTTTCAATATCAACCTCCACTTCTATTCCATGTGCTCCGAAAGTCCAGTCAAGAGCTGGTAATCCTTGTCCCGTTACTGGGTCCAGGAAAGTAAGTCCATCAGCCATATATGTACCCTTTGCTATAAGGGGACCGCCAATGCCATTCCCATTTCCGTAAGCATAGCCAAGTGCAAGATCCTTGTACTTTATTTTTCTCTGCTTATGATGTATATGATAAATATATTCATCTCCATGTGTCAAATCCGAAGTTGAAGTTCGAAGTGCCTGAGAAGCCACTTCCTTCATTTGCTGTAGCATATTCTCTGCACATTTCTTTACTGCATTACCACCCATAAATGTGAATTTCGAAGCAACGGTAGACCAATCATAAGGATGACGGCTAGTATCAACTTCACACAATACCTTTACCTTTTCTAAAGGCATATCAAGCACTTCTGCTGCAATCTGAGCCATTACTGTGTTTGCACCCTGACCCATATCTACACCTCCAATCATAATGCGGATATTACCATCATCATCCATCTGCATTATTGCAGAGGTAGAAGTGTGTGGAGGCATTGCAGGTGCCTTTTGGAGAGAAGCAAGACCCTTTCCACGTAGCTTTCCTGTTTTAATGTTTTTATTGCGTTCAGCTTCTGATTGATATCCTGTCCATCCGATTTCCTTTGCCACAGCTTCTAAACATTCGTAAGGTCGTCCTGAATTTTCATTTATCAGCTCTCCGCTTATTGTATGACAACCAGCCCTTAGTATATTTTTCATACGGAAATCATAAGGATCCATTCCAAGTTTTTGTGCCACCATATCCATTTGACGCTCCATAACCCAGTGTGTTTCTAAATGTCCAAACCCTCTGTAAGCCGTGCTAAAAACTTTATTTGTATAAAGTGTTCGAGAGTGAATCTCAAGATTAGGTATCTCGTAGGGACCTGCGCCTGAATAAGTTGCTGATTTTCCAACATTTACGCCGTAATCAGCATAAGCTCCACTATCCCAATCAAAATAAATTTCTTCAGCAGTAATTTTTCCGTCCTTTTTAACGCCAGTCTTAACATGTCCACGCATCCCGGCACGAGATGGAAGTTGATTGAATTCCTCTTCCCTTGTTGCGGTTAACTTTACAGGGCGGCCTTTACATGCACGTGAGAGAATTGTTACCAGTGGTTCGAGATGTATCCCTGCTTTGCCTCCAAATCCTCCACCAACATAAGATACAATTACCTGTATATCAGCTACAGATATATTAAGAGCTTTCGCAAGCAGCTTACGTACTCCAAAGGGAGATTGAGTTGAAGACCATATTTTAACCTTGTTTGTATAGGTATCAGCCTGAGCTATGGCAACATGAGTTTCCATAGGTGCATGAGCAACGGCAGGTAGCGTAAGCTCATTTTCAACAATCAGATCAGCCTCCTCAAAGCCTTTTTTGATATCACCCTTTATAGTACTATTCCAACTTGCAATATTGGAATCAGGTTGTGGAAAAAAAACACCTTTAACATATTCAAGCTCATTTATATCTTCATGAACAAGTATCTTACCTTCTAAGGCTTCATCGATAGTTTGTATGCTAGGAAGATTATTATATTGAATTTTAATTTTGGATACTGCAAGTTCTGCTGTCTTTTCATCTATTGCAGCAACAGCAACAACTGGCTCTCCCTGATACCTTACTGTACCTCTTGCAAGTATACGCTTATCAATCATATACAGTCCAACAAGATAAGGTATGTCATCACCTACAATAACAGCTTTAACACCAGGTAAAGCTTTAGCTTCGGTTATATCTATTGATACAATCGCGGCTCTTGCATAGGGAGAATAAAGGCACCTAGCGTACAACATTCCCGGTAATTCCAAATCATACGTAAAAACCGCCTGACCTGTTACTTTTTCCAGTGCATCAGTTCGATTAGGAGATTTCCCAATATAACGGTACTCTTTATCACTCATTATTCTTTTCCTCCCTTTCCAACTTGGAAGCTGATTTAATTGCTTCAATAATCGGAACATAACCTGTGCAGCGGCAGAAATTACCTGCAATGGCTTCCTTTATTTCACTCTCACTTGGATCCGAATTTCTATCTAATAGAGAACGTGCTGACATTAACATACCTGGTGTGCAAAAGCCACATTGTAAAGCATCCTGGTTCATAAATTCTTTCTGGAGTATTGATATTTTTCCGTTTTCACTAAGTCCTTCTACTGTTATAATATTTGCATCCATAGCTTCCAAAGCGAGTATTATACATGAATTTACGGAAACGCCATTCATTATTATTGTACATGCTCCACATTCTCCTTCACCGCAGCCTTCCTTTGTACCTAAAAGCTTTAACTCCTTACGTAAAAAATGAAGCAAAGACATGGTAGGATCAATACATACACATACTTTTTCTCCATTTACGATGCAGTTAAACCTCACTGCCTTAAGTCCTGAATCAACATAAGTAACACAGCTTTCTAGATTTTTATGATTTTCGCACATATTATTTACCTCCCACTTCTAATAAATGTAGCAAAGCACGTTTTACAAGAACTCCGGACACATGAAGACGATACTGCGCAGAAGACCTGACATCAGAAATTGGTCTTATAATATTACATACTTCTTTTCCAGCCATAACTGCAATTTCTGACGTTAAAGGCTGTGAACTAAGGGTTTCTTCAAGCTTTGTTATCCTTATTGGTGTTGGTGCTACAGCAGTTATAGCTAGTTTTATTTTTTTATCCCCTGTCATCCTAGCAGTTACACCTACTATAGCAAGATCATGCCCCTTTATTCTTGCTTGCTTCAAAAATATGCTGGTATCTCCTTCTAAAACATCTGGAAGCGAAATTCCAATAACAAGCTCATTTTTCTTAAGTACCGTCCTCTTAACTCCAGTAAAGAATGAATTGATATTGACTGTTCTAGTGCCTTCTGTACTTGCAATATGAACCACTGCATCATATACCATAAGGGGACCTGCAAGATCTGCCCCAGGCGATGCGTTACAAATATTTCCTACAAGTGTAGCACGATTTCGCAGTTGGTAGGAAGCAAGTAAATTTGATGCTTGTACCAAAGAAGGATACTTTAAAGATATTTGTTTTGATTCTGCTACCTGATTCACTGTAACTGATGCACCGATAAATAAACCGACATTTACTTTATATTCTAGCCTGTTTGTCTCAGGTATACCCTTAATATCAAGTATGTGCCTGGGCATTTCTGCATTATGACGAAGAACTATCATTAAATCTGTGCCACCAGCGAGGATTTTAGTTCCATCATCCTGCTCCAAATAATTCAGAGCTTCTGTCAAGAGTTGCGGTTTTACATAATCAAACACACTTAACACGATTGACCCCCTTATTGTACTAACCATATGGAGTACATTAATTTTTTAATAATATCTAAATTATAAAAGCCCCCGAACTATCAGTCCGAGGGATGATAAATCGTTATTTTTATTGCTTATTTCTATTTAATATTGCATTTAATATAATCCCAACTATTGCAGCAAGACTAAGTCCTGAAATCGTAACGTTTTCATTTATAGGTATTCCCAAATTAATCCCTGTATATTTTTGTAGATAAGTTGTTCCAAGGCCTAAAATTAACATTGTAGCTATTACTATTACAATTCCTGCATCATACTTTTTGATATTGGTTTTCATATTTTTAACACCTATAAGTGCAATCATCATAAAGAGCATTAAACTTATTCCACCCATTACCGGCACAGGAATTGACCTTAGAACTCCCCCAACTTTTGCAACAAATCCAAGAAAAATTGCAAATATAGCAGTAAGTCTTAAAATTGATGGATCATAATTTTTTGTAATTGCTAAAACTCCTGTATTTTCACTATAAGTAGTATTAGCAGGGCCTCCTATGAAACCAGAAAATAGTGTAGCTAATCCATCTCCCAGTAGTGTACGATTTAAACCTGGGTCCTTAATAAAATCTTTCCCTACTACTTGACCGTTAGTGGTTATATCCCCAACATGCTCCATGAAAACAGCAAGCACAACTGGAGTAATAATTGCTATAGCACCTAATTCAAATTTGGGGAAAGTAAATTTTGGTATTGAAACTATAGCCGATTGACTAATAATAGAGGTATCAACAAACCCTATTGCAAGACACACTAAATATCCTACGACAACACCACATAAAATCGATATTTGCTTTAAGAAACCGCTACCTTTAAATGTTATTAAAAGCGCTGTACCTAAAGTTATAGCTGCAATCCATATTTTAACTTTGGCCATATCAATTGCAACTGGGATTAAATTTAATCCTATTAGTATTATCATCGGGCCTATTACTTGTGGTGGCAAAATTTTCTTGATTCTATTTATACCAATTTTTTTAATGAACAAGGAAACGATTACATAAATAAAACCAGCTACTACTATACCTCCTTGAGCATAAGTCAAATCTCCTTTGTACATTTCCTTTACTGTAATTATTACAGGGATAAATGCAAAGGAAGAACCTAAAAATACGGGTACCTTTCCCTTAGTACATAAATGGAATATGAGAGTACCTACCCCTGCGGCGACTAATGCCACTGATGGATCTAGCCCAGTTAGTATGGGAACCAAAACTGTAGCTCCAAACATTGCTATTAAATGTTGGATAGCTAAAATAGTTTTTCTAGACATTTTTAAGAAGTTTGATTTTTCATTTCCTTTAGTATTGTTAGGGTTATTTACCATATAATATTCTCCTTATATATTAGTATGTAAATTTTCTAATTTGAAAAGTTCCCTAGTTAATATATATGTATTAAATTCACTAAATATGGTTAATTATTTTTTAATATTTTATAGTGAAAGTGACAGTTAATAAGAAATTAACTGTCACTTTCATTACCTGTCTTTAAATAAAGATGAATCCATAATGGTCCTTTCCTATTCCTTCTTTTACAACTCCTACCGTTGACGTAAGTTTCATTCCTATTTCAGGGTTTTCTACTTCAAGTTGTCCACTCACAACAAGGCCGTTTGTAAATTTAACAATTCCAAAACTCATATATGGTTTCATGTATCCCTCTGGAAGATTATATACTTTTGTATAGGTTACAAGTGTTGCCTCTCCTCCTAGTGGGACCTCCTCAAACTCTCTATTTTCACACTTTTTACATACATAATGCTTCGGATGATGAAGTTCACCACAAGCTGTACATTTATAGGCATACATTTTCTCTTCCATAATTATGATTCCTCCTTAGTGAGTATCGTTGCAACAACATTATTTCCGAAACCACCAAAGTTAACGCAAAGGCCAGCTTTAGCACCCTCTACTTGACGTCCCGTAGCTTCCCCCCTTAGTTGCTTTACAATTTCTACAACCTGGGAAACTCCAGTTGCGCCAAGTGGATGCCCCTTTGCTTTTAAGCCTCCCGAGGTGTTAATTGGGATTTTACCACCAATCTTTGTTTGTCCATTTCGAGCTGCTATATGACCCTTACCTCTCTCGAAAAATCCAACCTCTTCAGATTCAACTATCTCTAGTATTTGGAATGCATCATGAAGCTCTGCAACATCCATATCTTGCGCCGTAAGTCCTGACATTTTATAGGCCATTTGCGCGGAAAGCCTAACAGCAAGTAAATCCGTAGGGACTTCTCTTTCAGCTACCGCATGGGTGTCTGTGGCTTGACCTATTCCTGCTATTTTTATTGGTTTTCTCTTGAATTTATCTGCTTTGTCCATGGCACATAATAAAACTGCTGCTGACCCGTCAGATACAGGACAACAATGGTACATACGAAGTGGCTCTGCAACATATGGATTTATTATATTTGCATCCTCATCCTCTGTTATACAATAAAGATTAGGCACCACATGTATATGTGCTACTGGGTTATTCACCGCATTCTCGTGATTTTTAACTGCCACTATGGATAAATCCTTTTCTGTTATTCCATACTTATCCATACATAATTTTGTAAAGAGCCCTGCAAAGGCCGGGAGTGTTAACCCATAGTTATATTCTGCCTCTGGGTGAAGCATTGTGGCAACAAAATCTGTACCTTCCCAGCCGCTAACAACCCTCATCATTTCTCCACCAACTACAAGCACACAGTCACACATTCCACTGGCTATAGCCATATATCCTAGTTTTATAGCGGATGCTCCTGAGGCTGGACCATTTTCAATTGTTTCAGCCATTGCTGGTCTTAAATTCAAATAATCCACAAGTGCCGATGCAATACCACTTTGCTTATTAAGTATCCCTGCACCCATTGTTGCTACAAAAACCTGATCAATGCCATGGCCGTTACCTGTTTTCACACCAGCATCATCTAGCGCCTCCACAGCAGCCATACTAAGCAAATCAGTAAATGTTCCATCCGACATTTTACCGAATTTACTATGACCTACTCCTACAATACCAACTTCTCTCATCTTTTATATCCTGGGATTTGAGAATAAGTTGATGGAAGAATTGGATGGTCTGCAGTTTTAAGTAGCTCTTCCTTTACGGGGCGACGACCACCTGATTTATTTGCTTTATGTTTTTCCCATAATGCTTTAGTTAAAACATAGGTTGGGACTCCCCCTAATTCGTGCCAAGTTTCTGGTCTTGATTCAAGTTCATATTCAATCATCCATCTCTTAAATCCGTTTGGGCTCTCAGCTACAATTAATACTTCTTCCTGATTCAAGAAATCCAAATGATATTCCATTTTAGCAGCAAATAATTGTGCTCCTATTCTAAGTCCCTGTTTCAGTGTCATTGTATGATGAGATACTCCTACTTTATCATCAATCATACGACCATTTACTAGTCCCACGAGCACACCATCTATTGTTCCGATTAGGCAATATTCATCCTTCACTCTATACCTGTAATAACCTAAAAGCTCTGCATAAATTCTAGATGCAACTATGTCATAAAAATCTTTTTCAACTGTCATAAGAGGCATAACCGCTTCGAGAATATGTGGAACTTCCTCTCTTGTTATTTGACGAATTACTAATTTTTCTCCAGTAGCCATGGTAATATACTTAGGTGGATAAGGTACCATTTTTGTTTCAGCTGGTCTAAGGCTTTGTTCCATTTTATCTACTATCATTATTTATCATCCTTTCAAATCCATATTTTTTCAATAATTACTCTGCATCAAATGCTACAATACGAGATATACAAGATTCCCCACCTTCGAATCTCCATGGAAAACATCCTATTATTAATCTTTTGCCCAACACCTTATCGATATCTCCACCAACATTTTCAGCATGAATAATATTTAATGGAAATAAATCATAATGCATTAATTGATAATCATCTTCTGGCCAAAAATCTTCAATGCCTTTACCATACTTGGCTTGTAAATATTTTTCTGCTCTTCTAGCTTCCTTTGGAGCCCATTCACGAATCTTTGTGTTCATTGGATGATCAGCGGAACCACAATCAACGCCTATCCATTTAAATTCCATTAGCTTACACCAATCCGAAAATTCTTTTGTAGGCCCTGGATGTCTCATCATTGCTCTTTCCTCGTCAGCCCCTGGCTCATCCCAACCATATTTATTATAGCCAGTATGGATAATTAAAATATCACCTTTTCTAACATCAGCTCTATCCATTATGTCTTTTGAAGTATAAATCCCATAATCCTCAGCTATATCTGATATATCAACAACAACGCCCGGTGCCACAAGTTCTTCTAATGGAATACTTGCTATATCGCGTCCGTGTGTACAAAAATGTAGTGAACCGTCAAGATGAGTACCAACATGATTTGAATGAGTTAGAACCTGCCCATTTGCACCATTGGATGAGAGTCTTTTGAAAAATTTAATTTCCAGTGGCTCATAGGTTGGCCATGCTGGTGTTAAATGACTAATTTTCTGAGTTAAATCATACATTTTTACATTTTTAAAAGCATCAATAATATTCATAATATACCCCCTGTTAATAAATTTAGATTGTTTTCTTTATAAAAGAAGTAAGTGCATCTTCAAAACATTTCATTGGAGGATGAACTATACCTGCACCTACTTGACCAATACCTGCTCTATTGCATGCAACTCCGGTATTTATAATTGGTAAAATTCCTGTTTCAATAACTTTTCTAATATCTATTCCTGTAGGTGTGCCTCTGAAATTCATGTTCGGCATCTTAAAAGCATTATTTTCAGCGCAGGTAATTTCATACATACTAGTTGTATAGTTTATGGCATCCTTTGGGGTCCCCCCTACGAATTGAACAATGGCAGGAGCCGTTGCCATAGCAAATCCCCCTATTCCTGCTGTTTCAGCTATTGTACTATCTCCTAAATCGGGATTTGCATCCGTCTCATCAAAGCCTGGAAAATATAAGCCATCAACTATTTCACAAGGTGCTGTAAACCACTCACTTCCAGTTCCAGCTACTCTAATGCCAAAATCAGTACCATTTCTTGACATGGCACACACCACTGTACTATATTTTATGTTTTCTAGTGGGTCCAAGCTGCATTTGCATGCTGGCATGGAAATATTTAAAAAGAAGTGATCATTTTTATCTATGAAGGTTAACACATCTGCTTTTATGTCATCTGAGAAATTGGTTCTGACTATAAATGGTGCAAGCTCCCTAAATAATAGTGAAGTTCCTGCTTTATTTCTGTTATGTCCCTCATCACCCATCTGAATCGCTTGTGCTAGTATTGTTTTAACATCAATACTACCCTTTAAAGTAATAGCGTCAGTAATTACAGGTGCTAGTACTGATTCCATCCAGTTTAGTTTTTCAATTACCTCTGAGCTAAAAGCTCCAAACCTTAGAACTTTTCCAAGACCCTCGTTTAGAGTACAATATGCATAATTTCCAAAGGTCTTGTTTTGAAGCTTCCAAACAGGCATTGAATAAGTTACAACTCCTGCCATCGGTCCTACTGTATTGTGATGATGACATGGTTCAAAGATAATTTCTCCAGAGGCTGCTAAAGTTCTTGCATTCTCTTCGTTTGTAGCAAGCTCTTCATATATTAACCCACCTATTATTGCCCCTTTAACTGGTTCACTCATTCTATCCCATGTTATTGGTGGACCTGCATGAAGAATTGTATGCTTTGTCATGCCTGGAATATCAGTACCAGCCTTACCGATACCAACAATTATTGGTTGAGCTGCAAGCAGTCTGCCCATTGCCTCTTTGTTTGCTTCTCTTATTTTTTCACTTATTCCATCTAAACTAGAAAGTTTTTTACAAGCCTTGCTTGGCGGTCTCCAACTAACATGCACGCTCTGTACATTTTGCTTTTTTAAGTCTTTATTAAAAGACTCTAATCCTAGATTTACAACACTAAGTTTCACACCAAATAATTTATTTATCTCTGCCACTTTCCACCCCTCCTTTATATTTTATTTAATCTTCCAAGAATTAATGAGGATAGTTTAACAGCTTGAGCATTAGAAGGCATTAGTATAACTCCTGCACTTTCTAACTTTTCACACTGGTTTTTGTAATCTTGAGGGTCTCCATACGTACCACATATGTACCCGATTACACATAAATAATTGTTTTTGTTTTTCATAGTCTTTTTCGCATCTATTATAGCTTCAAGCATTTCCCCTGCTGGATCTATGTTTGATCCATAACCCAGCACAAAATCCATAATCACTATTGCAACTTCTTGGTCTAATGCTTCCATCGGAAGTCTTTCTACCCTAGCCACTGGGTCTATCATTGGATGTGGTTTTCCAACAGTGAAATCATCGTCACCTAGGTCAACACATGTGTGTTCTTTACTAATGTGTACATCATCTAGTTTAAGATTAGGTGACAATGGGATATTAGAATATATTCTATAGCCATCTTTTCCTAGCATCTTCATCGCTTCATCTGCTAAGGTTCCACCTGTGTATAGTGCTCTTAAATACTTCTGTCCACTATTAAACTTTTTGCATTCACCTTGGACAATTTCTTCTATTTCCGCATCCGATAGTGTAAAACTAGTAAAATCACTTATTTTCTTTCCTTCTGATAACATTACTGCCTTTCTCGCTGCATCCTCTAGATTTAAACATGAGTGTGCACCATGCTTTTCTATATCATTTCTATCGCCACCTATAAAACTTACAACAACTGGCTTATCTGTGGTTTTTACCATATTTAATATCTTTTCCGCTACTTCCGGTGCTGGTGGTTTAGATATTAACACTATAACCTTTGTTTCATCATCATGGATTAGAGCTTTGAAACCCTCAATCATCATAATTCCGCCAACTGAACTCTTAAGATCTCTTCCTCCTGTTCCGATAACCTGGGATACTCCACCACCCATTTTATCTATAATAACAGTAACCTCCTGCGTTCCTGTACCAGAGGCCCCTACAATCCCTATATCTCCCCGCCTAACAACATTTGCAAAACAAAGTGGGACGCCATTAATAATTGCAGTTCCACAATCTGGTCCCATAACTAGTAATCCCTTATCTCTGCCTATTTTTTTAAGTTCAATTTCTTCTTCCACTGTGACATTATCACTAAATAACATTACATGAAGGTTATTGTTCAATGCACTCTTAGCTTCATATGCGGCATATTTTCCAGGTAATGATATAATCGCCATGTTGGCTCCCTCAAGATGCTTAACTGCAGAGCTAAGAGTTTTGGGTTTATATTCTTCCACCGAGTCATTATCCTTGGCCCTTACATTTAATAATTCATCAACCTTTTCAACAATGATTTTAATGGCGTTTTCCTCATCACTCCATGCTGCTATGAAAAAATCATTAGGTGTAATTGCCCTTATTGCATCATTTGATAAGTTCAGATTTTCTGTTAGCTCTTTATTCAGATCTGTTCCCATACCAACTATAACTTCTTTGACATTTGGCATTTTTTTAATTTCCTTAGTTATTAACATTAGTGCCACAGAATCATAATAAGTATTTTTTCTAATTTCCGCACAATGATTCATTTATCCAAACCCTCCTATACTTTAATTTAGTCAAAATTCTAAGTCCCACGTAAATTCCAAGTGCTGTGTCAGTTCCTGATGTTTCACCGTATTCAATAACTTCTCTTAAACCTTTAATAATATTTCTATGGTTTTCATCATTGGTATCATTATTAAGATTCAGAATTGCTTCCATTAAATCTTGTACAGCCTCATTTGTCTCCCCCACTGATGAATGTTTCAACATTTCAGCGCTAACTCTAGTTGTTTTTTGAAGGCCACTACTAATAATTTTACTGTTGAATTCGTATATTTTCCGAGAATTTAATTTATAATAACTTCCCATATATATGTACGCAATCATTAAGCCACTAATAAAATCATCCATTGATGGGGTAAGTCCACATCCAAACCCTATAACATACTGTGCTGTATATCCTATGCCATCCTCATATCCATTTATTACTGCATAAATAAAATCCATAAACCTGCCCTTTATAAATTCAAAACTTTCATCAAAATCACATTCAGGAAGGAAACCCAATTCAAGTTCTGGTAGTTCATCTGCAAGCATATTTGTGAGTGACCCCATAACATAGTACTTTCCATGTGTTTTTAACCCTTGTCCAATAATTTTTATGTTCTCTAAAATCTTGTGCTCTAGGCAGTATAAAATATTGGTATCAACCAGTGAAGACCACTTTTCAGCACCACTCATGGATATAAATAAATTAATTTGTCTGCAATGAATTTTACTTGTAGTAAATTCAAATATCAAACCTTGTGTGATATTTAGATTATTAAAGTCAACTTGTCCTAACCCATCCACAATTACACTCATTGGGGACATTTTTTTCTGTTTGCACAAGAGTGTTATGAATAAATCACCGCACTCAATATTGCATGCATTTTTAAATACAGAGTGAACATGTCCATATAATGTACCGCTTTCTAAAATAATCTTTTGAAGATTTTCGCATATAAATAATCCATTCATTAAAATCATCCCTTTATATATAAATCTTATTATTAAATTTATATTTTTATTCATTAATTTTTCTAAATATAATGCAGCTATTGAAAGAGATTTACGATTCTAAATAATATTAAAAAGTATAATAAGGCTGCAATCCTCTAAAATTAAAGGATTGCAGCCTTATTAGTAATTATTTATAAAATTAGTTTCATTTAATAATAAGACCTAGTATGGAAGAAAGAGAAACTGCTTGCATAGTAGTAACTCGTGCACCCTTAACGTCAGCAATATTTACTCCAATTCCTTCAATCTCACAACTAGTAAAATCTATTCCTTTAAGGCTTGTAAAATTCATTTGGGCCTGGATAAGATTAGACTCCTTAAATTCAACTTTTAAAAATTTCGAATTTTGAAAATCTGAAGAACGTAATTGACATCCAAGAAATGCAACTTCCTTAGAATTAGAATAACTAAAAAAAGCAAATTCACCATTGCAATTCTCAAATATTACATTTCTAAACGTGCCTTCATTTAAATTAATACCAATGATTTTACAATTCACAAATTCTACTTTATGTAATGAAGCCTCATTAAAATCTACATTTGATAAGTCACAATTTTCAAATCTCACATCCATCATTTCTATGCGTCTGAATTTTATCTTATTAAAAATAACATTTTTAAATATTACTTGTTTAAAAGTAACTCTGTCTGCTTCATGGTTTTCTAAAGAACAATCACTAATTGCTCCAAAAGAAAAAATACTTTCATCCTCAATATTTTCTTTTGAAATGTCTATTATATCTAAATCGCTATCAAATTTAGGCCTTAAAACTTTTGTTTTTATTTTATTATCTTCCATATTATACTCCCCCATTTAATCCCATAAAATTTCAAAGAAGAGTGAGTCAATTTACTTTTCTTTGTATATTTAAGTAGTATTTTGTAGTTAATTATATCATAGCAGTATAATATATATTATAGCATAAATACAATCTTTGAACCTTAAAGCTCAACGCAAATACATGAATTTTCACTTTAAAAAATAATAGCTTACTATCTTTTATACATCTTAAGGTGTATATTGCCCTTCTACTTTTACAACTACATCATTTTCAGCATAGATATAACATAACATATGTTCATTCACACTAGAAACATTTTTAAAGTTATTATAAGAAACAGAATGATTATTACCATCACCATTATATGGGTCTATCCAACATCCTAAAAGATTTAGTGAGGCCTTATCATCTATAATATAGTTTTTCGTCTTTTCACTGCTATTAACAATATAGTAATCATCATATACAAAGTATTCGCCATTTTCATATTCGGCAGCCCCATCTTTTTTAGCTGCTTCAATTGCTTCATTCCCCATTAGAAATTTTACATCATCAAATCTCAAATATCTCTTGCCATCTTCTTCATATACCTTAGATATATAACCTATTTGTTTTGATTTAACTATTTGAGTTGGCTTAACCATAACTTGGATTCCAACGAATCCACTGTCTACTTTATTTGAGGGATCAATATTTTCACTAATCTTATTAGCTACTACGTTATTATTTATAAATTTAACAGTTACTACTAAAGAAACTACTAAAGCTATCAGAGCTAGAGTAATCATAACTCGCACTTTGGGTTTATTTAAATTAAAACTCATAAAATCATCAATCCTCTCTTATAATTTCATTACTATGATATTCATCAAAACTAGAATTTATTATAATAATAAATAAAACCACTAAAATATATTAGCAGTTTCTTCACTGTCCATAATAAAGTTCTACTTATCTTTATCTGTTAGCAATACTTATATTTAAATATTCTTCTAATGTAATACCTCTGTGCACAATCTCCTTAGCCACCTTACCTCCAACATATCTAATATGCCAAGGTTCGTAATCATATCCAGTAATTTGTTCTTTTCCTTCTGGATATCTAAGTATAAATCCATATTTATAGCAATTCTCAATAATCCATTTATAAGCTTTCGTATTTTTAAACCCTTCATCTAAAGTTGTATATTCATCTGAGAGTAAATCCATAGCGAGCCCCGTTTGATGTTCACTTTCTCCTGCTTGTGCAACATATTTGTCTGCTTCCTCTTTCCCACTTCTATCCACTTTATCATTGTAAAGTTTTTCTTGGTAAGAATAATCCCTATATCCTGATACTCCAAGTAATGTTATATTATCATTTTTAGCAGCATTAAAAAGATACTCTAGTGCTACTGCTGCATTTTTTTCCATTTTCCTAACATTTGGATCTCCATTAGATATAAACTCAACATTTGGGATTTGAAATTCTTTTATGTAATTGTCTTTTTCTAGCCCATTTTCTTTATTCACTAGTACTATGTCAGAGCTAAACGTATAAACCTCTTCCATTTTATTATCTATTTCCTCAATATTTGTTTTTGGAGTATTATTAATGATAGCAGAATCAACCTGTTTAACACCTAGTGTACTGCTCAGCATTATTAAAACAAAAATACAAAATTTATTATTTTTCATGCCCCACTGCTCCTTTTTAAAATTGTCTTTCGTCTAATATTTCTGCCCAAAAAATATAATAATATACAATAAATAAAAGCCACATTATGGATTAATCCATAATGTGGCTTTAGATTTCAATCGGTGTATTGAAACTGCATGTTAAAATCCCTGTGGAGTACAAAATGAAGTAATCAAATTTTATTTGATATACTTTCACAATGGTGTTAGTATAGTACAATAAGTTATTTGTATAGCTAAATAATAATAATAATAATTACTAGAGTGGAGTGATCAAAATGGAATTTAATTTTAATAAAAACTTAAAATTTGCTGAGCTAACTGTATCCAGCAGTGATACAGCAATTTCTTATGGATCTGGAGATCTAGATGTTTATGCTACTCCAGCAATGACAGCTCTTATGGAGAATGCAGCAATGAATTGTGTAAAGCAAGAGCTTCCTGATGGTTTTACAACAGTTGGTATAGAGATTAATGTTAAACACATAAGGGCAACACCTGTCGGCGTTAAGGTTAGAGCTGAAGCTTTACTCGAAAAGGTAGAAGGTAATAAATTAATCTTTAAGGTAGAAGCCTATGATGACATGGGCAAAATAGGTGAAGGAATTCATAAAAGGTACATAGTGGAAGCTGAAAAATTCATAAAAAAAATAGTCCGTTAAAATCTTTCGTTACAACTAAGACTTTTTCAAACATAGCAAGTACATATAAATGATGCTCTACTTTTAAAAAGTAGAGCATCATTTATATGCATATTTTAATTTTCCCTATTCTTCTTTCTCTGACTTCTTCTATTTTAAATATTACATTACCATATTCAATAGTTTTGTTTTCATTCTTCTTTGGAATACATCCCAGTAGACTAACTAGAAAACCTCCTATTGTATTGTAATTTTCTGACACTAACTTCAAGTGTAAATTATCATTTAATTCGTCTATTGATAACAATCCATTCACTATATAAGTATTGTTATCAACTTTTTTTATATCAGGTTCGTCATAATCATATTCATCTTCAAAATTCCCCATAACTTCTTCTATAAGATCTTTAGTAGTAACTACCCCTGAAAATCCTCCATATTCATCTATAAGTACAGCCATATGATTTTTAGCTCTTTTTAATTCCATAAATAATTCATCTATATTTTTACTTTCATTAACAAAGTAAGGAGCATGTAATATACTCTTAATGTTTACATTTTCAAAACCATTTGTGCGAGCCTCTATTATAAAGTCTTTCATGTGAAGTATTCCTATGATATTATCAACATCACCGTCATATACTGGCACTCTAGAATAATTTTGCTCTAATAGATCGTCTAAAAACTGTGTAACAGGATCATTTATATCAATCAAAAACACTTCAGTTCTTGGAGTCATAACTTCTTCAGCTGATTTGTCATCAAATTCGATAATATTATTTATCATCTTTTTTGCAGTTTCGTTTATAGATCCATGTTCTTGACCCACTGCTATAAGTGATTTCATTTCTTCTTTTGATAGTTTTTCCTCTGTTTTTTTTATGTTAAGACCAGTAATCTTAACTAAAACATTAGTAGACTTTGAAAGTACCCATACAAAAGGAAAAATCAGTTTAGATATATAAAAAATAGGTACTACTGAAAACATTGCAATAGTTTCTGATTTTTGCTGCGCTATGAGCTTTGGAAACCATTCACCAAACACAATCATTATATATGTTATTCCAATAGTTATGCTAGCTAAAGCAATTTGTTCACTAAAAGGCACTTCCAAATTATTTAAGTACCTTGCAAAATTACTAGATATACCAGTAGCTGCAGATGCACTAGCTAAAAAAACAGTAATCGTAATTCCAATTTGAATAGTCGATAAATATTTTGCTGGTTCTTCAATAAATCTCACTAAAAGCTTTGCTTTTTTATTACCCTCTTCAGCAAGACATTTAATTTTATTTTTGTTTAATGATACTATTGCCATTTCCGATGATGCAAAGAATGCATTTATCAATGTTAAAATACCAATTAGTATAAATTGCGCCATTATATTATTAAGCGCGGGGTCAGGGTCTGAATTCATTAAAAATTCCTCCTCTTAAATAAAAAATCTTATTACTACAATTATATCACAAAATTGATTGTTTTATTGAGATTATGAAAATTATTATTCTAATGAACTTAGAAGATATCCATACCCCTTTTCCTCCATTTTGTTCATAGGTATAAATTTTATAGCAGCACTATTAATACAGTACCTATTTCCGCCCTTATCTTTAGGACCATCATCAAATACATGACCTAAATGTATATTTCCACTTCTGCTTCTAACCTCAGTTCTAATCATATTAAATTTCTTATCCTGTTTTAATTCAACTACTTCAGGTACAATAGGCTTGGTAAAACTGGGCCATCCGCATCCTGAATCATATTTGTCTTTCGAAAAAAATAATGGTTCACCTGTCACTATATCTACATATAAACCATCTTCGTGATTATCAAAGTACTCATTGGAAAAAGCTCTTTCAGTATTATCCTCCACAGCCACCTTATATTGATTATCTGTCAACTTATCTTTTAGCTCTTCATTACTAGGTCTAGGATATTTTTTAATATCTATGTTAGTCACCTCTTTAAGAAAATTAGATAAACCTTTATTGTTATTTAATTATATCACTATCTAAATACAAAATTCAAATAACAGAATCTCACGGCATACCATATGCTGTACTGTAATTACTTTTCAAGGAATTAATTTAATGTATATGTTATGTGTTCCCATACTCCTGGATAATAATCACTCCCAAAATATAGTGGATATTATTATCAATTGATAATATATTTCGTCACAAAAAAGTGTTGCAAATCTTACTGTATCTGCATATACTAGTGGTATAGTTCGTAAAATCTATTATCAATTAAAAACGAGGTGTGTTAATTGGACAGTGAAGAAAGATTTAGTATTGGGATCAAAATATCTAAGATAACAATAACTTTCAATATTTTGTTATCAGCAATTAAATTGTTTGCAGGCATTATAGGCAGAAGTGGAGCTATGATTGCTGATGGTGTACATTCACTTTCTGATGTACTAAGTACACTTGCTGTAATGCTTGGATTAAAATTAGCCAAACAGCCTGCTGATGAAGACCATCCATATGGTCATGAAAAAATGGAGCCTATTATGGCTAAGATACTGGCAAGCATATTGTTAATTACAGCACTACTAATTGGTTACAACGGTATTAAGGTTATTATTAATGGAACAACTGTAATTCCGCAAAAGATTGCTATGTATGCAGCTATACTTTCTATAATCGTTAAAGAATGGATGTATAGATATACAGTCAATGGCGCTAAAAAAATTGAAAGCTCCGCCCTTATGGCAGATGCTTGGCATCATAGATCCGATGCATTTTCATCGATTGGAACATTAGTTGGAATTGCAGGAGCTAGAATGGGCTATCCAATATTAGATCCAATTGCATCACTGGTTATATGTATTTTAATAACCAAAGTAGCGGTAAATATTTATAAGCAAGCTATTGATCAATTAGTTGATCACTGCGCTGATAAAAACACTATTAATAACATAAAAAATAAAATTGAAAATATAAATGGCGTTATAAGTATAGATGAGCTAAAGACTAGAGTTAGTGCTAATAGATTATATGTAGATGTAGAAATATGTGTTAATAGCGATTTATCCGTTTATGAAGGTCATGAAATTGCGGAGAGTGTTCATAGTACTATAGAAAATTCAGATAATAGAATTAAACATTGCATGGTACATGTTAATCCAAATTTAAATAACAAAAACTAATAGAACATCCTATACTTTAATGCAAATACTTTTAGGACTCAATTTTATATATATTAAAGGAAGCCTCAATGGCTTCCTTTAATTTTTTATCTTAATTTTATCACAATATTATTTAATTTCGTAAAACTGGGCTAATTTATCAAAAGCTGATAGTGAATTTTGTATTTTTTCGTAAGAAATACAGTAAGCTAACCTTGCATGTCCTGGGCATCCAAAAGCTGACCCCGGTACTAGTAATAAGTTAAACTCTTTTGCTTGATCGCAGAATTCTTTATCGTCTGCTATTGGTGTTCTAACAAATAAATAAAATGCCCCTTGTGGTTTTACACATTTAAAACCTATTTCTGTAAGATGATTATATAAAAGGTCTCTGTTATTTTTATATATACTTACATCAACTTCAGCCTCTAGACAATTTGCAATAACCCGTTGGAATAGTGATGGTGCATTTACAAAGCCTAAAATTCTATTAGCTACATTTAAAGATGCCATTATCTCTTCAAAGGAATCCATATTTGTATTTGCAACTACGTATCCTATTCTCTCACCAGGTAGTGATAATGATTTACTATATGAATATCCAATAAATGAATTTTTATAGTATTTTAAAATATATGGAACGACGGCATTGTCATAAACTATTTCTCTGTATGGTTCATCAGATATTAAATATATGCTTGTACCCAGTTCCTTTTCTTTTTCACAAAGTAGTTTTGCTAAATCTTGTATGACCTTTTCCGAATAAACAATACCTGTTGGATTATTTGGCGAGTTTATAATAATTGCTTTTGTTTTGATATTTATTTTCTCTTTTAATACTTGCATATCAGGTTCAAATGTATCGATATCCGTCGAAACTACTACAAGCTTACCATCAAAATTATTTACATAGTTTCTGTATTCGCCAAAAAAAGGTGAAAAAACAATAACTTCATCCTCTGAGTTAAGCAATGTTTTTAACAATATATTCAATCCACCAGCTGCTCCGCAGGTCATAACTATATTATTGAAGTCGATGTTTATATTATGTTTTTTATTTAAATATTGTGCTATTTTTGCTCTAACATCTTCATATCCAGAATTATTCATATAGCCATGTACAAGTTTAGGAGCTGTTTCATTTAATATTTTATTAATTTCATTTTTAATATTTTCAGGCGGTTCAACATTGGGATTACCCAAGCTGTAATCAAAAACATTTTCTTCTCCATAAATTTCAGATAATCTTTTACCTTCCTCAAACATAGCTCTTATTATAGAACTATTAGCTACTAACTCTTTCATTTTGTTAGATATCATTTCAAGTCTCCTTTTTATGTTTTTTTATAAATATAGTTAATTATATAATTCAGTATAGCATATGAAAGCTAGGTTGTTTGAAAATTCTAAAAAATTTAATCACCAACAAGTTATATAATATTATTTGTCCTAAATAAAGGTAATATCATAGCACATATAAAAATTTTATATTTAATATAACTTGCTTTTTGAAATCAAGTATGATAGTATAGGAATTGACTTAAATGAATAGTAAGTAATGCAGCACAGATATATTTCAATTAGTACTTTTTAAATATAGTATTTTAATATCGAAATTTTATTTAGTGAACTATTACAAAGCATTTAAGAAATAAAATTTCGGAGGTATACATTATGAACGGTACAGTTAAATGGTTTAATGGAGAAAAGGGATTTGGTTTTATTACAGGAGAAGACGGAGTAGATGTTTTCGCACATTTCTCTCAAATAAATTCAGATGGTTACAAATCACTTGATGAAGGACAAAAAGTTTCTTTTGATATAGTAAAAGGACCTAAAGGCCCTCAAGCTGAAAATATTACAGTTCTTTAATTTGAACTAATATTTAGCCATTAAATAGGAGACTATTTAATGGCTTTTTTATTTTTTGTTATATATGTATATAAAGGTACTACCTACATGGCACGTAGGTGGTACCTTTGTAACTTCATCTATTTTTTAATCTGCTTACATATAAACTAGGAATAACTGCATACATAGCGGTTGCCTTTACTAATTCACTTTTCCAAGTTCGTTCATTTGTTGAATGAACCTCTGCCTCATGACCTGGTCCAAATCCAATACATGGGATATCATACCTCCCCATGATAGAAGCAGCATTTGTAGAAATTGCCCATTTGTCAAATAGAGGTTCTTCATTAAACAAAATTTTATAGCCTTCTACTAAAGTTTTGCAAACTGGATGTTCCTCTTCTATTACCCACGCTTCAAAATAAGCAGCTGTTGGATAAACAACTCCCTTATAGGAAGATTTTTCGTAATCACAAATGGAGACCTGTGCGATCGTCCCTTTCACTGAAGGAAGATTTCTTATTTCTTCTAGTGCATCTTGATATGTTTCTCCGTTAGTTAACCTTCTATCTATTGAAATTGTACAGCAGTCTTTCATATCACCGCTTAAAGTAGAAATACCCGGCATCCCAGAAACAGTTATGGACCCCCCTCCTAAAAACTCATCATACTGTAATTTTTCATTAAGACAGTTTAAATCATTTATTATGGAACCCATTTTACAACCTTCAGCAATTACTTTTATCTCCATTCTTCCTCTATGACCCCTATATATATTGCAAGAGGTAGGCTCTGTAATTACAACAAATTCAGGCTGAATCTTATCTTCATTTATCATATACTGCCAACAAAGTCCCGCGCATTCCTCCTTTTGAACTGTACCTGTAATAATCAGCGTATAATCATCTTCTAATTCTAACTCTTTAATCATTTTTCCAGCATAAACCATAGAAGCCATTCCGCCTTTTTGACCGCTTCCACCTCTTCCTATGATTATATCTTCATCTTCATATCCCCTATATGGATCATACTGCCATAAATTTTCTTCTCCAATACCTACTGTATCAATATGTGCATCCATAGCAATAACATGTTTACCATGCCCTATAGTCCCTAATATGTTACCCATTTTATCTATTTCTATATTATCAAAGTTGGCCTTTTTCATTTCCTCTTTTATTCTCTCTACAATCCTTCTTTCATGGCAGCTTTCACTTGGGATAGCAATCATGTCCCTTAAAAACCCTGCCATGTCCACTTTATATTCTTCTGCTTTCTGTAAGACTCTTTGAAAATCTACATTCATAGAAAACCCTCCTTCTATTTATCAGAGTTTATCAGTTTATACCTCTAGTGCTTTATCTTTACTACTAACCTTATCATATTTATAAACATACAAAAAAATTACTCAATCAAAAAATAAAAGGAGGCTGTCTAAGAAAAAAAAAGCACTCCCATCCATAATAAATGAGAGTACTTTGTTTGCGCTATTTATAAATTTCCACAGGAGTATTCATTTTAGTATATTCCCAAATAATTCTAATATCATCATCTGATACTGCAATACATCCAAAAGTCCAATCACTACTGGTTCCGCCTCCATGTATACCTACAGATCCACCTAAGGCAGTATTCCAAGCTGGTCTTTTTCTACTTTCAATCTCAGATTGTACTTCTTCAAAATCTGTTTCACTAATCAGGCCCTCTTCTAATCCTATTTTTGCATCTTCTACATTAGGATAACTGAGTCCTAAGAATAGAGTATACTTACTTTTATCGTTTCTTGTACAAATATAATATTTGCCTTCAGGGGTTTTCTTATCACCTTCCTTATCTTTATCTCCAGTAGGCGCTGACCCTAATGCAATTCTAAATCTACCTATTAAATTGTCATCTCCATATAATTCTAATATCCTTATTCCTTTGTACACCTTTATACTTACATCTAGTGGTTTATTTTCAGGCTTTGTATAAAACATTCTCTCTTCAGTGTCAATTGACATAGTTTCCCTGTAAACTAGCCCTGATTTATAAAAATCAAAATTAGTAGTTTTAAAATTCCTTTTATATAGTTCATAGGATGATATTACTCCTACTGCTAGAAGCGCTCCAATAATTATGTTCTTTTTACGCATTTTCATCTTCCTTTCTATACTATTCTAATGTATATTTTTCCATTCTCATTTCTTTAAATTTTATCACAGAGACGCACAATTGTGAACAGTTTGTTTTACTCTGGGACAAATAGTGTATAATATCTTTAAAGAACGTTATAATGTTTATATTTTATTTTTATAGGGGGCATACTATATGATTAATCTAGTTCCTTTTTTATCTTATGTATTTGTAGCTACATTTACACCGGGACCAAATAATATATTATCCATGGTAAATGCAAAACGGTATGGCTTTAAGAATTCATTTCCCTTTATCTTTGGAGTTTTCACTGGATTTACTGTACTTATGATTGTTTGCAGTTTTTTTAATCTGTTTTTATTTGATTTGATGCCAAAAATAGAACATTATGTTGGTATATTTGGTGCAGTTTATATGCTTTACCTTGCTTATAAAGTTGCATTTAATACGAAAACTGGAACTAACCACACTAGTAAACAAACAAATACTTATTTAACAGGACTAACAATGCAATTTTTCAATCCGAAAGCAATATTATATGGTATCACTGTAATGGCCAATTTTATAATCCCATATTACAAATCAGGCTTTACTTTAATATTTTTTTCCTTTTCCCTTTCAATAATAGGACTTATATCTATTGTTAGTTGGGCACTCTTTGGTGCTTTATTTCAAGATTTTTTAACGAAATATAATAAACAATTTAATTTAGTCATGGGGCTATTATTAGTTTATTGTGCTATCTCTATTTCTGGTTTAATTGGTTAACAAATACTTCTAAATTAAATCCACTATATATAAAATCGTACATCCATTTAGGATGTACGATTTGCATTAAATACTATTTCCTTACGACTTTATACTTTCAAATCCATATTTTTTGAAAATATCCTGACCTTCTTTACTTAACAAGAATGCATAAAATTTTTCCGTGTACTCATTTTCCGTCTTCAGTCTAGAAAGCCAGTACTCTGCCCTCACATTATGCACAGGGTCAATACTTAGCACTTTAACCTTCTCCACAACACTTGTTGTAACATCTGATGAATATACAAAGGCTACATCTGCTTCTCCCATGACAACCTTATTTACCACCTGTTTTACGTTGTTCTCCTCCGATACAATATTATTTAGTACACTGTCCTCAAACTCTGCTCCATATATTCCTGATAGAGAGTGAATTATCTCTCTTGCATAGCCTCCAGCAGGAACTTCCTTTTGTGCTATTACTAGTTTGCATTTACTTTGCAAGTCCCTCACTTTTTCTATATGAGCTGGATTATCTTTTGGCAGGATCACAACCATAGAATTTTCTAAAAAAGCCTGTCCTTTTGAGATAAATCCCTGTTCTTTTAATGCGTCATAATGCTTTTGGTTTGCCGACAAGAAAATATCTGCCTCAACTCCTTGCTCTATTTGTAGCCTCAATCTACTTGTACTTTCCAAATTGAGTTTTACTTTTACCTTCGGGTTCTCTTTTTCGAATAATTTAATTACTTCTTCCATGCTTTCAGTTAAAGACGAAGCTGCAAAAACAGTAATTTCCTTATTTGAAATCTTATTAGACTGTTTATCTGCACATCCACCACTCAAGATAATTAATGATAAAGTCATTATTATTGACACCATTCTTGTTAAACTCTTTTTCATTGTTTTTTCTCCATATCCATTAAGCATTATTGTCCCCCTCAGATTTTGTAATAAGTTTCAATACAACCAAAACCGCAATTGATACAATAACTAAACATACTGCAATTCCCATAGATAGGTTTAGATCCTTTTCCATTGCAGTATATATAGCAAGAGGAAGAGTCTGTGTTTTGCCTGCCAAATTACCCGCAAATAGAATGGTTGCTCCAAACTCAGCGAGTGCTCTCGCCCAAGCTAAAATAGCTCCAGTTATCAATGCATTTTTGGATAAGGGAAGTGTAACATTTACAAAAATCTGAACTGGATTACCTCCTAAAACTGCTGCACAACTCTCTAGTTCTCTATCTACCTTTTCAAATCCAGCCCTTGCTGCCATAATAAATATGGGGATGGATATAAATACTTGTGCTATAACCACAGCTATGAAAGTGAAAGGCAGCTCAATACCAAAGGGAGATATGTATTTCCCAATGAGTCCATTTCTACCAAAGGTTACTAATAATAGTAAACCCGCCACAGCTGGAGGCAGTACAAGGGGAAGTTGCAAAATAATTTCAACAAACCCCTTTCCCCAAAATGAATATCTAGCCATATAATATGCAGTAGGCATTCCTACAATTATAATTATTATTAGTGAAAGAAAGGTACTTTTTAAACTTATAATAATTGCCTGCAATACAAAAGAATCAAAAATTAAATCTAGTGACTTGCCCCACGGAAAGGTGAACAGTGCAATTATAGGACTTAATAAAAATAAAACACATATACCACATATTAAACCTAAAATTATTTTAAACAATCCTTTGTCCTTCATGTTAAACCCCTATTCTAAGCTATATTATTCTAAACTCCCTTTCCAAAAGCACAATCAGGGTATTTGCACTCCTCACATTCGTTGCAAAGTCCACCATGTCCATAGGCTGCAAAATCTGCAAAGCTCAATTTCTCATTTGCAAGAATCCTTGGAAGTACCAAATCAAAGATGGTTGTTCTACTGTACATTACACACCCTGGAAGTCCAAGTATTGGAATTTCACCTTTATAAGCTAATAAAAACATTGCTCCCGGAAGCACAGGTGCACCGTAAGTTATAATTTCTGCTCCTGTTTTTTGAATTGCTGTTGGTGTAACGTCATCGGGGTCTACTGACATACCACCTGTACATATCACCATTTCAGCACCCTTGTCTATCCATTCTTCAATTGCCTTTGTTATGTTATTCTCATCATCTGAAACTATAGATTGACCAAGAACTACGCATCCATATTCCTCTACTTTTCTTCTTATTACTGGCCCAAATGCATCCTTTATTCTGCCCTTAAATACTTCACTACCAGTAGTAACAATTCCTATTTTCATAGGTATAAAGGGACGGATATTAACAATTTTTTCAGTGCCAATTAAATCTTCTGCTTTTATTATCTTATCTTCTTCAATTACAAGTGGAATAACTCTTGTTCCTGCAACTTTTTGCCCCTTTTTTACGGGGTAATTATTATGAAGCGTAACTAAAATTATCTCCCCTATGGAGTTAAGCTGATATAACAGATTTGTATTAATTGTAAGAAGTCCTGGATAATCTGCTATAAAATTTATTTTACCTTCTTTTACTTCACTAAATGTAAGTCCCTCTCCTGCCGTAAGTGCTCTTAATCGCTCTGCAGCATCATTTTCATGAAGATAACCTTCTTTTTTCTCCCATACATATAAGTTTTCTTTTCCTATAGAAAGTAATAATGGTATATCTTCCTCTAAGATTATATGTCCTTTTTTGAAAGCTATATCTTTTACTACCCCTGGAATAATTTGAGTAATATCATGACAAAGAACCGACCCAACTGCCTCATTTACTGGTATTTTTTTCATATTAATAGCCTCCATTCATATGTTTTAACTCTCCATTATTTTTCACTAAAACTATCTCAGACAATATGCTTAATGCTACCTCTTCTGGGGTCTCTCCACCAATTCCGATTCCTATTGGTGCATATACATTTTTCAGATATTCTGCATCAATATTTTGACTTATCAAGTTGTCCATTATAGTAGAGACTTTCTTTTTGCTTCCAAGCATCCCAACATATGCAGTAGTTTTTGTTATGACTTCCATCAATATATTTTCATCGGATTTAGTTGAACCACTTGCAATAACTACATAAGAATTTCGATCTAAATCATATTTTTTTATACACTCTGAAATATCACCATATATTAATTTTGTTGCTTTCGGATATCTCTCTTTTGTTAAAAGCTCTTCCCTATCATCAAAAACATACACGGAGAAACCCGCCAAAATAGCAAATTTATAAAGACAATATGCCACATGACCTGCTCCTGCTATTATAAGTTTTTTTTGTGGCATATAGGTTTTAATAAATATTTTAAGCTTACCTACGCAAGCATTCTCTCCGCTGTCTTTAATGCATACATCAAAAGAAATCATCTCGCTAGTTTCTTCTTTAATACACTTTTTTGCTGCAGTTATAGTTTTAAATTCTACCTTCCCACCGCCTACTGTACCAAAAATTTCACCATTTTCTTTTATAACCATAGAAGTGCCTATCCCCCTTGGAGTGGACCCCTCTTGCTCAACAATAAATGCGTAACATACTTTTTTATCTTCCATAAGCTCATTTTTTATAATACTAAGCAATTCTAATTCCATATTTCGCTCCCTTCTTACAAACTAACAAAGTTTATTCCATTTTTTGAATTCAATACCTCAAATTTCATATCATATACCTCAAATAAGCTCTTTTGAGTTATTATTTCACCAGTTTTTCCAGAATTCAAAACTTTACCACCACTAAGTAATACTGCCCTATTACAATATCTCATTGCAAGATTAGGATCATGAATAGAAAGCAACATACCTATGTTAAAATCCTTGGCTATATTTTTTATTCTATTTAATACGTCATGCTGATTGCGAATATCTAAATTAGAAATGGGCTCGTCCATTAAAATAAATTTTGCATCTTGTACTAAAGCTCTGGCTATTAAAACTAACTGTCTTTCTCCTCCACTAATTTCACAATAATTTTTCTGCGATAAATGTCCAATACCAAGGTTTTCAAGAGCCTTCTGTGCTAATTCATACTCTTTACTATATGGCCTATCAAATAAGTTTAAATAAGGATTTCTACCCATCACCACTAGTTCAATGACTCTAATCCCATAGATTGCTTCCTCATTTTGTGGGACATAAGCTATTAATTTTGATAATTCCACTATAGGTATTATTTTAGAGTCCCTACCCTCTATGGTAATTAACCCACTCTTAGATGTAAGTAGTCCTAAAATCAATTTTATTAAAGTAGTTTTCCCAGATCCATTTCTTCCAAGTAACGCATACATGTTACCTCTTTTAAACTCTAAATTAATATCCCCTAATATACACTTTTCATTATAGCTAAAAAACAAATTTTCTACTTTTATATTCACATTTTATCTCCTAACTATATTGTTTTCTTAAATATTAATAGATATCCTAGTACAGGAGCTCCTATTGCTGCCGTAAGTATACCAACAGGTATTTCTGTAGTGCTAATACTCCGCGCAACATCATCAATCAGAATTAACGTTGTGGCACCTATCAAACTGGTAATTAAGTAAATATACTTATTCTTATATCCAAGAATTATTCTTGTAATATGAGGTACTATAAGTGCAATCCAACTAATTGTTCCCGCTATACTAACACAAAAACAAACTACAAAAGAAACTAAACACAAAATGTAATTTCTAAATTTTGAAACCTCCATACCCATGGTTTTTGCCATATCATCATTAAGTAAAAGCATTTTCAATTTGAACCTCAAACTGTTTACAATAAAAATAGTAGGAATAACAATAAGACCAGCACCAATGGCATTTGTCCAGTTTGCTCTATACAACCCACCCATACTCCAAAAAACAATGGATGGTAACTGTTCGTAAGGGTCCGCTAAATATTTTATCATTGAGAGTAATGCGGAAAAGAACGCCGAAACAATAATCCCTGATAAAACCAAATACAGTATATTATTGTCCTTAGACGCTTTTTTTAACCCATAAGCAATAGCCACCGCAAGTAATCCAAAAACAAATGCAAACATTTGAACTATACCTGGGAACTCAAAGGGTAATATAATCCCAAGTGCGGCGCCAAAGCTTGCTCCTGAAGTAACTCCTAATATATCTGGTGATGCAATGGGATTTTTAAATACCTGTTGAAAAACTAGTCCTGAAATCGCAAGTCCAGCACCCACAAAGGTAGCAAGTAAAATTCGTGGAAGCCTTATTTTATATAATATTAAAAGACTTGGATCAGAGATAGGTTCACCTATTCTAAATTCGGCTAAACTCATAAGAACGTTTTTATATTGGGCTATACTCATTTTATATCTTCCCAAAAATATTGATATAATAAAGACTATAATAAAAATTATAAAAAATAAGATAAGTTTATGATGTAGTATTTTACTTTTTGGTGTTACTTTCTCCAAGTAAAGTTCCCCCTAACTCATCGAAAGATTTACCATAAAAATTACTATAAAATTCATTTACAACTTTGTGAATATCTAAATCACTAAATTCTTCTGGATATAGTGTTTTACTCATCCAAAGTATAGCTAATATACTACTTGGCTGTGGCATATCCCAAGGTGCAATGTTTGATGGTATTTGATATACCGTTTTATTTTTTATAGCACCTACCGTTTGAAGTTCGGCTTTTTCCATAATTTCAGTTGGAGTACCCTCTGGGCAATACATAACGGAAGCGATTACATCAGGATTCCATGCAATAACTTGTTCCACAGAAACATCATTCCATCCACCTTTTAACTTAGCAGCAACATCTATTCCACCAGCAACCTCTATCATTTCATGTTGATAAAAATCCCCTGAAGAGGTTGAGAGAATACCATGTGCACCAGCTATATATACTGTTTTTTTATCTTTAACAGTATTAACTTTTTTAGTAACATCTTCAATCTTCTCTTTATAGTATGCTACTAATTCTTTTGATTTTTCACTTTCCTCTATAGCATCTCCAACTTTAACAATATCTGCTTTAAGTGCTTCTATAGTTTCAGGATTAATAGAAACAACTTTTATATTCTGATCGGTTAATTTTTTCATTGTGTCATCAGATTCTTTTGTTGGATATAGAATAACCACATCAGGTTTTAAAGCAACTATTTGTTCAATATTTACACCATTTTTCTTTGAACCAACTTCCACTAACTTACTTGCCATATTCTCATCAAGCTTAACAAGAAGAGGATCACTTTTAGCTCCATCATTTGCTCCAACTAATTTATCCATGCCACCTAATGCGAGTACAATATCTGTGGCCGGTTTATATGTTGTAACAACTCTAATACTTGTGTTTGTTTTAGTATTTTCTTTCTTTACAGTTGATACTCCTGAACAACCCGTAAATAAAACTATCACAGATATTGCTAAAGTTAAACTTTTTTTTACAATTTTCATAATTTATCACTCCCAATATTTATTAATTTCATCTATAATATTATCTCTATTTTCTAAGGTGACTCGGATCACTTTAACATCCGGTCTAGACTCAATTGAACTTAGGAAATCGTTTGTCTTTTCTTTTAGCACTCCAAGCACTTTATGCTTACTATCAAGGGCTTTGTGTACTTGTGCCCTAAACCTCATCGCATCCCTTTCAAAAAAACCAAGTTCATCCATAATTATAAAAGATTTGGGTATTCTTAAAGATTCGCGAAGTATTTCAACTCCTTTACAATCAAATACTTCTGGAATTCCGTAACAACGCTTCCCTTTGTAAGTATCAGCATTAATACCTACTAAATTTTCAGAAATATTACAAATCATAGATTGAATCTGGCTTTCTATATAATATCCACATAAAAAACCATTTTCATAGCATGGTTTTGTCTTAAAACCTGAAATACTAATGGCACTAGGAATATATGTTTCTATAAATTTGTTAATGGCTGTAGATTTCCCAATATGAACTTCCCCTGTTAAAAAAATATTGTTAAAGGTCAATTTTCACCCTCCTAAAAAATCGGTTATATTCTACAATACATAACGATTCATATAATAATACCTTTTATTTAAAAATATATCAATATAGATTATAAATATCAAAAGTTCAAGTAATCTATTACTTGAATTTTTTATTAAATAATTCTGTAATGCACTCTCCCACTTCACTTTCTAATTCGTCAAACTTTCGTATTAATTCTATAACTTCCTCTGTGAGTATTGATCCCCCACCATCTTTTCCGCCAATTTGTTTTTGGAGTACCTTTATACCAAGTCCTTTTTCTAAACATGATATCATATTCAAGGCTTTTGTATAGGAAAGTTTCATAGAACTTGCTGCCTTTCTTATAGACCCCAACTCATCTATTTTTAAAAGTAGCTTTTTAGGACCCTTTCCAAATACTTTTATATTGCCCTCTTTTAAGTAAATTCTCCAATTTACATTCATCTAAAATTCTACCTTTTTAATATCTCTTAAATGCTCCAAAGACCCACTATTTTTAGCCAATAATATTTCGCTCATTATACCAAAGGCGATTTCATTTGGCTCCTCTGAAGAAATATTAATTCCTATTGGTGCATATACATTTTTAAGTGCTTCTCTTTGAATTCCTTCGGCCATAAGACTTTTCATAACAAATTCTGTCTTTTTCTTACTTCCAATCATTCCAATATAAGAAGCATCAGATTCAGCAGTAAACTTAAGAGCATCCGCGTCACATTTATGACCCCTTGTTACGATTATAATATAAGTGTTTTTGTTAATAGGATACTTAGAAACCTGTTCACCTATATCACCTACAATTATTTCATCGGCTCCTTCAAATCGCTTTCCACTCGCAAATTCAGAACGATCATCAAATATTACAGTATGAAAATCCAATATTTTTGCTAGCTTAAAAAGTTCTATTCCTATGTGTCCAGCCCCTATGATAAGTAATTTGGGCCTAGGTTTGAATATTTTTACATATAGTGTAGCTTTACCTCCACACTGCATATGTAATTCGCCTTCATCGTTGAGTTCAAACTCAAATTCTCTATCTATTTCTTCCTTAATGCATTCTATGGCTTTTTCAATTACCACAAACTCAATATTTCCTCCACCTACACTTCCTTCTATTCTTCCATCTTCCCAAACTGCCATAAGAGAACCTTTTTTTCTTGGCGTAGAGCCCTTTATTTCTGTAATAGTTACTAATGCTGATTTTTGACCACTTGCTAGACTTTCATAAATCTCTTTAAGAATTTTCTCATTCATAATGCATTTCCTCCCTAGACTTATTCATTAGATACAGCACCGCTTCTAACACTCCGCCAGCTATACTTCTTGCTTTATCAGAAATAGTATAACAATTAATTTTTTCTGACTCCCTTGGATCAATATCTGCAATCTTAAATCCCACGGGTACAGTACTTCCATGGCGTAAAATCCCTCTGAGCAGCCCCGACATTGTTGCTTTTACTGGTTTTTCTCCTATATAAGCAATAACCTCATCCCTTTGAACTATAGCACCAATATCAACAATGTTCTTCATTACTCCAGCACTATCCGAATGTATAACTCTTTCTTTAGAATAACCCATTATACTCCCAGGTATCCCTGTATTTTCCTTAGCCTTACCACTTAAAATAAGTCTTCCTAAATTATGCCCTCTTGAAGTCTCTATCACAATATCTACGTCTTTACCTGCTGTAAATCCCGGCCCAAGAGCAATAGTAATGTCTGCCATATCCTTTGTGGTTCCCATGTTTTTCTTAGCAATAATTGCATCAATCACGACCTTAGGCTTTATTTTCAAAATATATTTGCCCTCCGCATCTATAATCACTGGAATTTTTTTACTAATCCAAGCATTTTCTATCCCACTTAAACATCCTACATGTACAGCTGTAATCCCTTCTATCTCTACTTCTTTTTCATACACAGCTTCACTATAAGAAACACTCCGTCTAATGCAAGTAGGCTTTGCTACTTCTAAGACTAATACCCTAAAACCACTTCTATATAATTTTTGAATTGTACCAGATGCTAAATCTCCCCCTCCACGTACAATAACAATATCATTAAACATAATCCTTATTCTCCTCTAGCTTTATAATATAGTCATAATTTTCACTAGTATCAACATCAAATAGCTCCCAGCTATCACTTGTTTCTACAAATTTAACCTTGTCTAGATTTTTATTTATTATTGTTTTACCACCAATGTCTCCCTGTAATTTTATAAAGTCATCCTTAAATTCGGGAGGAAATATTACAGGATTTCCTAGCCTTATAGCGCATTTAGGTACTATTATATTAGTTGGATTTTCTATAAACTTACGTATTAAGCTTTTAATTGTATCTACACCTAAAAAAGGCTGATCTGCAGTAAAAAACATATACCCATCTGTTTCTTTTGCATTTACCACACCCAATTTAATAGATTCACTTATTCCTTTATTTGCATTTTGGTTTTTAATCACCACAAGCTTATTCATATTCCCAATTTCTATAACTTCTTCTTCCCTGGCTACAAGAATTACCTCTGAAAATCCACATTGCAAAATAGTGTCTATTGTTCTCTGTATTAGTGACTCACCTCTATATTTTAAAAGAAGCTTATTCACTCCCATTCTCCTTGAGTAACCTGCTGCTAAGATTATAGCACTTATCATATCATCGCCTACTTTCATTCATAACTTTCTTTACTGTAATATACATCAGTTTTTAAACTTCCAATAAATACTTTATCAAGTAATTTCTGATTAGTCAAATCCACATCATTAATCAACGACTTAGCTAATATTAAGTCATTGGCTGACTCCACTTTATTGATGTATAATATTTTTTCCCCTAGTCCCGCCTTAAACAGTCCTAGAGGATTTATAATTATCTTAAGTAGGTGTTCAAGTTGGACGGTTTCACCCTGTTTTGCGCCAGTTAACTCACAGAATAGTTTACTTCTATGAACATTATTCTCATTGATTATAAGTCCTAATGATTGTATATCTATAATGCCCACAGTTTTAGTGGTATTACTATATATGACTGGTTCAGAGTCATTCCATGCTTTAAGACGTTTTTTCTTTGCCCCATCTGCTTCTATTAATACATAATCAAAGTGTTGTGTTAACTCATCTAACTCTTTTTTACTAAGGCCTAGTATTTTGTTTTCACAATTAACACCTGACCCTAAAATATAAATCCCATTTTCCTTCATATGAATATATCGCTGCAGCATTTCACTATCAGTACATATAAAATCATACCTATCCTCTAATGGAACGTATATCTTAGTGGTTGTGGTTACGAGGACTTTGTTACGTCCCCGTAATTCTTCTGCTAGCTTAAACATCATTGTGGTTTTTCCACCTGCACCTACAATGGATATAATATCACTCTTCTTTAACCCAAGGTAATTACTGATCTTCATAACATCACCCGTTTTTATTTTTTCTTTCTATATGGTGTATTAGAAATAGGAAGCTTAGTCCTAAATTCCCCATCATAATTATAATAGGCACCAGCCACAGCGGGAGCGGTAGGTATTGAACATATCTCGCCTATTCCTTTTGCTCCGTATGCAAGTTTATTATTGCCTTTACCGAGTATTATACACTCTATTTTTGGAACCTGTGTTACTTTAAATAATCCTAATGTAGCAAATTTTGCAGTTGGAATGCTGCCCACAAGTGGATAATCTTCTGTTAATGAATACCCAAGACTCATAACAACGCCACCCTCAATCTGTCCCTCAATGTTTTTAGGATTAACAGCAGTACCAACATCATGAACCGCAATAACTTTATCTATTGTACCTTCATCATTTAAGATAACAACCTGAGTTGCATATCCATAAGCAACATGACTTATAGGGTTTTGTTTAATTGAATTCATTTTATCAGTTATTCCCTTAAATTCTCCGTTAAATTCCTCACCATCTAAGTTTTCTAATTTCTGATAACTTAATGTATCAAGAAGTTTTATAGCTGCTTTTTTAGCCGCCTCACCAGTAAATAAGGTTTGACGTGAAGCTGTTGTATTTCCTGAATCAGGGCAAGTTGAAGTATCTGGCGCTGCATATACAACACTATCCGATGATATATTAAGAGTTTCACAAACTATTTGCGTTAATATAGTTCCAAGTCCTTGTCCAATACAAGCTGCACTGGAATGGATATATACTTTATTATCCTTTACAATGAGTTTACAACGTCCTACGTCAGGAAGCCCTACCCCAAGCCCACTGTTTTTTATTGCACAAGCTATTCCAGCTTTTGGATACTTTTCACATATTTCTTTTACTGCTTCTAGTGTTTCAACAATAGCTGTAGACTCATCTGCAATTTGACCATTAGGAAGTATCTGCCCTGGTCTTATAGCATTTCTATATCTTATTTCCCATGGAGTTATTCCTGCCATTTCTGCAAGCTGATTTAAATTAGACTCTATTGCAAAACAACTCTGTGGCACTCCAAATCCTCTAAATGCTCCTGCCGGTGGGTTATTTGTATATACTGCTTTTCCAACTATGTCAACATTTTGATAATTATACGGACCTGCTGCATGGGTACAAGCTCTTTGAAGGACTGGTCCTCCCAGGGATGCATAAGCTCCAGTATCGGCAATTATAGTAGCTTGCATAGCAGTCAAATATCCATTTTCATCACATGCAGTTGTAAACTCCATTTCCATTGCATGACGTTTTGGATGTAACATTATGCTCTCTTTCCTTGAGAGTGCAAACTTTACAGGTTTGTTTGTTAAAAAGGCAAGAATCGCTGCATGATGCTGAACACTCATGTCTTCTTTGCCACCAAACCCACCGCCAACTATTTTACTTACTACTCTTACTTTACTTTGATCGAGTCCAAGTGCTTCTGCTGATTCCTTCCGTGTTTGATAAATTCCTTGGTCTGCACAATATATTATTATCCCACCATCACCATCAGGTCTAGCAACAGCTGTTTCTGTTTCTAAGAAAGCATGTTCTGTAAATGGTGTGCTGTATTTATTAGTTACTACATACTTTGAACTTTTTATAAATTTATCAGCATTACCAAACACCAAGTTTTCAGTTGCAAGTATATTACCACTTGCGTGTATTTGAGGAGCATCTCCTTTTAGAGCCTCGATTGGAGATGTAACAGGCATTAATTCCTCAAAATCAATTTTAACTAGTGATTTAGCTTTCTCTAATATTTCTTGTGACTTCGCTGCTATTAAAACTATAGCATCTCCTATGCAGTGAGTTGTCTTGCCAATAGGTATTAATACATCCCAGTCCTTTATAATATGTCCGACTTTTTGATTTCCAGGAAGCTCATCTGATGTAATTACTGCATAAACTCCCTGCAAATTTTTAGCCTCGCTAGCGTCTATACTTTTTACTATAGCCCTTGGATATTTAGTTCTAACTGCTCCACCATAAATCATGCCCTCTATACGCAAATCATCTACATATTCTGCTGTTCCGACAACTTTACCCACTGCGTCAATTCTATTTAAGTTTTCCCCAACTAGTGCGCTGCAGACACCTTTAGGTACTTCTGTATTCTCTCTTAATAATTTTGCAGCAAGTTTCACAGCTTCTATTATTTTTACATATCCAGTGCAACGACAGATATTATTCTTTAAGGCATTTTTTATCTCCAGTTCTGTTGGATCTTCTACCTTATCAATTAAACCTTTTGAACTTATAACCATTCCTGGGGTACAAAATCCACACTGAACTGCTCCAGCTTCCATAAACGCATATCCGTAAACATCTTTTTCTCTATCTGTAAGTCCATCAACAGTTACAATATTTTTATCCACAAGCTTACTTGTTTTTAATACACATGCTTTTTTTGCCACGCCGTCAACTAAAACCATACATGTTCCACAAGCACCTTCAGAGCAACCATTCTTAACTGATGTTAGGTTCATATCTTCTCTTAGAAAAGTAATTAACTTTTTATCTTCACTTGTAGAGATCTTATTTCCATTTACAACAAAGTTAAACATTATTTCCACCCCGTTTTATATATTTTCCTGAATTTTCATTTATAATATTTCCATCCTGCACAATATGATTTCCTCTTAAAAAAACCTGTTTAGCATATCCTATAGTTTTAAAGCCTTCATAAGGTGTATAATCTACATTTTGTTTTTGATTATCCACAGATATAAACCCAGCGCGAAGTGTATCCCATATAACTATGTCTGCATCACTTCCAACTTGTAGAGTTCCCTTGCGAGGATACATTCCAAACATTTTTGCTGTATTTTCACTAAGCATGCTACACATTTGTTCTTTAGTTATTATATCCTTATCTACTCCATAGGTATACATGAGGATTGGCCTATGTTCAATTCCTGGTAGTCCACTTGGAATTTTACTAAAATCATTTATGCCATGTTCCTTTTGCCCTTTAAGATTAAAACTACAATGATCTGTTCCGATTATGTCGATATCTCCACTCTGAAGTGCTTGCCATAATCTTTCTATGTCATCTTTTTTCCTTAGTGGTGGTGACAGAACATATTTAGCACTTTCAAAATCCTCGCCTAAATATAAACTATCATCTAGAAGTAGATATTGAGGACAGGTTTCTATATATACTTTCTGTCCTCTTTTTCTTGCTTTTAAAACCACATCTAAGGATTCTTTTGTACTTAAATGTACAATATATATAGGCGCTCCCGCTAAGTATGCAATATCTATAAATCTTGATACTGCCTCCGCTTCAACCATATTGGGCCTTGATAATGGATGAGCAGCTGGAGTAGTATTTCCTGAGCTCAGCTGCTCATTTACCATAGTATTTACAAGATCACCATTTTCACAATGAACACCAAGTATAGCGTTATACTTTTTAAGGCATTTTAGTATTTCATATATTTCTCCATCATTAACACGTAAATTATCATAAGCCATATACGCTTTAAATGACGTTATCCCTTGCTGGCACATTGTCTGAATCTCATTTTTAACATCTTTGTTCCAATCTGTTATTGCCATATGAAAGCCATAATCACAGCTTGAAACGCCTTTTGCTAGGTTATGCCAATTATTAAAGGCTTCACTTAGAGTTTCTCCTTTGTTTTGGGTTGCAAAATCTAAAATTGTTGTAGTTCCACCGATGATAGCTGCAGCAGTACCGGTTTTAAAATTATCTGCAGTTCTAGTGTATCCTGTGTCTAGATCAAGGTGAGTATGGGAATCAATAAATCCTGGAAATACTAAGCAGCCTTTTGCATCTACTATTTTAGCCTTATCATCTTGTAAATCCTCACCAATGTTAACAATTATCTCACCTTCAATTTTAATATCTGAAATATAGCTTTTACTCGGAGTTACAATAGTTCCGCCTTTAATAATAATTGACATTTTATTTCACCTCACATTTTTTATATCATATAACTATAATCAGTGATTACAGCCCAAATCATATTCTCTATATCTTTAGGTATTCCTGTATTATTATCTTTAAGATTAACCTCTAAAATTTTGCCTTCTAATCTAACTTTCACAATATTCTTATCCACATTCAAGATCACAAATCCCATATTTTCACTATTTTCAAAGTCTGCTACTGTAGCATATAGTGTAAACTTCTCTTTATATGGAGCACTACTATATGGACAGAACGTTTCACAGTTACCACACTCATTGCACAGTTTATCAAGGTGGATTATTTGATGCATTTCTTTACCCTTAACGTTTATTGTGACATTTGCACGATTAGGACAAACATCCACGCAAACTTCACATATCGATGAACATTGAAGGCATCTTTCAGTTTCAGAAGTACCACAAGTTCCCATTTTAAGTATACCTTTCTTTGCATTTATTCCAGAAGTATCATCATTTAATCTTTCTGAATTTATTGTGAAATCATAATTTTTCTCATTGCTAACTACAGCCCTTGCAAACTTAGTTGCTTCTGCTATACCTTGAACTACTGTTGAAGGACCATGTAGACCATCTCCAGCGACATACACTTTTTCGATGTTTGTTTCTAGTGTTGCCTCGTTTACAACTGCCTGTTCTCTTTCATTTACCAAAATATTGTTTTCTTTAAATATCTTAGCATCTACCTTCTCGCCAACTGCTGATACTAAAATATCTGCAAGTATTTCTACCATCTCTCCGCTACCAACTGGTTTTCTTCTGCCGCTTTCATCTGGCTCTCCCAATTTCATAACTTCACATGTAAGAACTCCATTACTAATTTTAACTGGTGCTAATAACTCCTTAAACTCTACTCCATCTTCAATTGCAAGGTAAAGTTCTTCAGCATCTGCAGGCATGTACTTTTTAGTTCTACGGTACACTAAATATACATGTTCTACTCCCTTAACTTTTTTAGCTGCCCTAGCTGCATCCATAGCCGTATTACCACCGCCTACAACTACAACATTTTTGCCAAGGTTAAGGCTGCTATCTCCACTTCTTAATCTCTCTAAGAATTCAATTACATTAATAACATTGTCACCTTTAATATCTAACCTGCCTGGTTTCCAAGCACCAATTGCAAGTAAAATATATTTATATCCTTGTTTCCTTAACTCATCTACAGAATTCTGCTCTGAGTTTAGGTGAATTTCAACTCCTAATTTTTTAATAAGCTCTACGTCTTTTTCAACAGTATCCCCTGATATTCTAAATTCTGGGACTACATGTTTTACTATTCCACCTAGTGATTTTCGTTTTTCAAAAATTGTTGCACTAATTCCTTCTCTTGCAAGGAAATACGCTGCTGCAAGCCCTGTAGCTCCTCCACCTATTATGGCAACCTTTACGCTACTTTTTTCTGTTTCTTTAATCTCTTTCATCAAATTATCATATGCATTTTCTGCAGCTTGTAATTTTATGTTTCTGATATTAACTGACTCATCACAGAAAATTCTACTACATTTGCTCATACAGGCATGATTACATATTGTTCCAGTAATAAATGGTAGAGGATTCTTTAAAGTTATAACCTTTAATGCCTCGAGATGTTTGCCTTGCCCTACAAGACGTATATATTCTGGAATATCTTGATTTATAGGACATCCATCCTGACAAGAAGCAACAAAACAATCAACTAGTGGTACTTTTGCATTTATTTTACGACTAGGAATTGGTTTTATAGGCTTAATATGATGAATATCACTTATCGAACTATTTTTAAGTTCATACAATTTTTCATTATCCATAACATACTTGTTCTCATATTCTGATTCTTTAAGAGTTTCAGCGATTTGAACACATCTTTCATATCCACCAATTTTCAACAGCGTTGTTGCTATTGTTATAGGCCATATACCTGTTTCAAATATCTGTTTTATATTGAAAACATCTGCTCCTCCAGAATAAGACATTTTAAGTGTGCCATTAAATTCTTTTGAAAGCTTATAAGCAAGAGCTATTGAAAGTGGATATAGAGATTTTCCTGACATATACATCTCATCGCCAGGTAATTCATTATTTTTAATTCCCACTGGCAATGTATTAGTTAATTTAACACCAAAGGTTAATGCAGCGCCACTTGCTAACACTTGAAGGCGTTTAAACATAACTATAGCATCAGCATATTGCAAGTCTTCAATAAAATGATGATCATCAAATGTCAGATAATCATATCCCATACCATCTAATGTTTTTCTTGCAAATTCATAACCTAATATTGTAGGATTACATTTTACAAAGGTGTTCATACCTTTTTCACTTATTAAATATGTTGCAATACGTTCAATTTCTTTTGATGGACATCCGTGTAGAGTTGATAATGTTATTGATGTACTTACTTTAGTTGATATATTCTCAACATATTCACTATCTATATTTTTAAATTTTTCTATATTATCTAAAGTATATTCTTTGCACTCCTTCCATATATCACTCTTAGATGCATCTTTTAGGCCCATAATAAAATCATCTATTTTAGGTGAAGAAATCCCCTCAAAATCATAGCCTACGCTCATGTTAAAAATAAATCCATTAGGATCTCCAAGTTCTAATTCTTTTGATAATAATTTTAGGGCAAACCAAGCTTTAACATACTCATCATAAGCCTCAGTAACTCTAAGCTCTGTTGACCATTCTACGTTATAGCACTCATCTGATGCATTTATACATGGCTTTGATACAGGTAAATCTTCTCCATCAAGAGTTTGTACTGTTTTTAATTCAAAAAATCTACATCCAGAAACATAAGATGCAATTATATTTTGTGCAAGCTGTGTAGCTGGACCAGCAGCTGGCCCAAAAGGAGTTTCTATTTTTTCTCCAAAAATTTCAAGCACCTTATTATCATTGTCTTTAAAAAATTTATTTACTCCAAATATCTTACCATATTTCTTGTTTTCTTCAGTTATCCATTCCATTAAATCTTTAAATGGAATAGGTGTCATTCTATCTCTCATATCTAATTCCTCCTATTTTTTATTTATTAATTTTATTCCATAACTCAGTTGATAATTCTCTTGATTTTATCATGATTTTTTCAGTATCAACTCCGATTATTTCGCGGTCTTTCATAAGCACTTTACCATTTATCATTGTAGTTGTAACGCATCTCCCACTTACTCCAAATAATATATGAGAGTTTGCATTGTTTCCATCTAGCGGTGTTAGCGAATCATATTCCGCTACTATAATGTCAGCATAAGCTCCCTTTTTTATAACTCCAAGTGGTTTTTCGAAAAATCTATTGGCAATCTTTGCATTATTGTCGAAAATCATTAGTGGTACTTCACCCCATGCAACAGTTGGATCACAGTTATGATGTTTTTGCAAAATATTTGCAACCTTCATTGATTCAAGCATATCACTTGTATATCCGTCTGTTCCAAGTCCTAGTGTAATTCCTTTTTTTGCAAGTTCAAGTACTGGTGTACATCCTACTGCATTTCCCATATTAGATTCGGGATTATGAACTACCATAGTATCCGTGTGCTTTAATAAATCCATTTCCCCATTATTTGTATGGATGCAATGAACAGCGATAGTTTTCTCACCTAAGATGTTAAAATCAAAAAATCGATTTACTATCCTTTTGTTGTAATTTTTAAGGCAATCGTATACATCCGTTATACCTTCAGCTGTATGTACATGATAACCAGCATCGTAAGGCATATTCTGTGCACAATACTCAAGGGTTTTATTACTTAATGTAAAGGATGCATGAAGTCCCATCATACCCTTTTGCATATCCGAAGTGTCGTTTTTTACTTTTTTCATAAATTCAACATTTTCTTTTACTGCTTGTTTCATTTTTTCCTGTCCATCTCTATCAGAAACTTCATAACATAGTGAAGTTCGGATTCCAAGTTCTTTAGCTGCATCAGATATTTCAAATAAACTTCCTTCTATATTACCATAACTTGCATGATGATCAAAAACAGTTGTAACACCATTTCTTATACAATCTAAGTAAGTTGTATAAGCACTATACTTTGTATCTTCCAGAGTTAGTAACCTATCTATTGTCCACCACATTCCTTCTAAAATATCAGAAAAGCCTTTAGGACTAAACCCCTTAATCGCAAGACCACGAGCGAATGCACTATATATATGATGATGAGTATTAATCATTCCTGGCATAATCAAACCTTTTCTGGCATCCACAAACTCTGCAGCCCCATATTTTTTCTTCATTTGCTCTGTGGTTCCAAGATCTACAATAATATTACCATCAACACATACACAACCATCTTGGATAAATGTATTATTATCATCTCTAGTTAGTAACTTACCATTACCTATTAATATCATAATATTCCTCCTACAATTTATATTTTTTCGATAGAAAAACAATTAAATTTATTAATTGATTATTCACATTACTTTATAATTACATTTTATCATCTTTTTAAGATTTCTTCAATCAATTTAAAAATATTTTTGTAAATTAAAAATATTTTTGTAATTTTTGTTGATTTTAGAAAAAATTTTTGATATACTGGATTTATGAAATTGTTTAAATTTTCAGCTTTATTATATAATTTAATCGATATTATAACAAAGCAAAATATGATATATATGAAAACACAGGAGGTTTTTTAATGACAAAAATAAAATGGGTACCTAATAAGCTCCCAAAAACATCTACTGACACACTGAATATAATGTCACCTGAAAAGGTTTTAAAAGCTGCTTCATTTCATAAGAGTTTTCCACAGTATACTGAAACGCCACTAGTTAAGCTAGATAAGATGGCTAATTTCTTAGGACTTAAAAATCTATATGTAAAAGATGAATCTAAAAGATTTGGATTAAATGCTTTTAAAGTATTAGGTGGATCTTTTGCTATAGGTTCATATATTGCAAAAAAACTTGGAAAAGACATATCTGAACTACCGTACAATATTCTAACATCAAAAGAAACTCTTGAAGAATTTGGACAAACAACTTTTTTTACTGCAACAGATGGTAATCATGGAAGAGGACTTGCCTGGGCTGCTAACAAATTACATCAAAAATGTGTTGTTTTTATGCCAAAAGGCTCAACAGAAACTAGACTGAAAAACATCCGAAATGAAGGTGCTACAGCAACCATTGAAGATGTTAATTACGATGAATGTGTACGCATAGCAATGGCGGAATCAGCAAAGGTTCCCGGTTCTGTTGTTATTCAAGATACAGCTTGGGAAGGTTATGAAGAGATTCCAACTTGGATTATGCAAGGTTATGGAACAATGGCAATGGAAGCCAACGAACAACTAAAGTCTGATAGCTCCTCCGCACCAACTCATATTTTCATACAAGCTGGTGTTGGTTCTCTTGCTGGTGCAGTTCAAGGATATTTTGCAAATGCTTATCCAGAGAATCCCCCAACAGTAGTTGTGGTGGAATCAAATTTGGCAGATTGTATATTCCGCTCTGCTAAAGCTAACGATGGAGAAGTAAGAATTGTTAGTGATGATATGCCAACCATTATGGCAGGGCTTGCCTGTGGCGAACCAAATACAATAGCATGGGATATTTTAAAAAACAACAGCTCTCACTTTATATCATGCTCAGATCATGTGTCAGCTAACGGTATGAGAATACTTGCAGTGCCTCTTAAGGGTGATCCTAAAGTTATTTCTGGTGAGTCTGGCGCTGTAACAATGGGTATTTTGTTTGAAATCATGACAAACGATAATTTAAAGGATTTAAAAGAAGCTCTAAAACTAAATGAAAATTCAAAAGTTCTACTCTTTTCAACTGAAGGAAATACTGACCCAGATTTCTACCGTAAAATTGTTTGGAATGGTGAATATTAATTTAACATTCCAATGCATATAAAATTTATCTAAAAATTATTATAGGAGGTATACATTATGGATTTTAATGGTATTAAACTAAGTGCAGAGGGCTATGAACCTCAAATGACCAAATTCTTACGTGATTTAATTGCTATACCGGGCGAAAGCTGTGGAGAAGAAGGTGTTGTTAAAAGAATAGAGCAAGAAATGATATCACTTGGTTTTGATAAAGTAGATATTGATGCGCAAGGTAATATTTTAGGTTATGTTGGAACAGGTAAAACTCTTATAGCTTTTGATGCTCATATTGACACTGTTGGTCTTGGAGAGCTTTCTAACTGGACTTTTGATCCTTATATAGGTTATGAAACTGAAGAAGAAATTGGCGGACGTGGTACGTCTGATCAACTTGGTGGTATAGTTTCTGCTGTATACGGCGCTAAGATAATGAAAGATCTTGACATGTTAAGCGAAGATTACACAGCTCTCGTAGTTGGATCAGTACAAGAAGAGGACTGTGACGGAAACTGCTGGCTGCACATCATAGAACAGGACAAAATAAAACCTGAATTTGTTGTAAGCACAGAGCCAACTGATAGCGGTATCTACAGAGGACATAGAGGACGTATGGAAATCCGTGTTGATGTTAAGGGTGTTTCATGCCACGGTTCAGCTCCAGAAAGAGGCGATAACGCAATCTACAAAATGGCTGAAATATTAATGGATGTCAAAAACCTTAACACAAATGATGCTGCCGATTCTACAGAAATCAAAGGTCTCGTAAAAATGTTAGATAAAAAATTCAACCCTAATTTTGAAGAAGCTAATTTCCTCGGACGTGGTACTGTAGCTACATCAGAAATATTCTTTACTTCACCAAGCCGTTGTGCTGTAGCTGATTCTTGCGCGATTTCATTAGACCGTCGTATGACATCTGGAGAAACATGGGAAAGCTGTTTAGAAGAAATCCGTCAGCTTCCAGCTGCTAAAAAATACAATGCAGAAGTTACTATGTATAAATATGAAAAAGAAAGTTGGACTGGACTTTCATACCCTCAGGATTGCTACTTCCCTACATGGGTTATTCCTGAAAACCATGCTGTTGTTAAGGCAATGGAAGAATCCTACAAAGGAATGTTCGGAACAACAAGAAGCGGTTCTGAAAGCACTGATGAAATGAGAAAAGCTCGTCCACTTACTGATAAATGGACATTCTCAACAAACGGCGTTGCTATAATGGGTCGTCATGGAATACCATGCATAGGATTTGGACCTGGTGCAGAATCTCAGGCACATGCTCCAAATGAAAGAACTTGGAAAGCTGACCTAGTTAAATGTGCTGCTGTATATGCTGCTCTTCCAACAATTTATTGCAAAAACAAATAATCTAAATTAAAAGGAGTGTTTAATAATGGCTTTAATGGATAAGTACGTAAGCAAACTTGACTCACTTGACCTAAAAAATATGTATAACAATGATTTTTTACTTACTTGGGAAAAAACACAGGATGAATTAGAGGCAGTTTTTACTGTTGCACAATCTCTTCAAACGCTTCGTGAAAACAATATATCATCAAAGATTTTTGATAGTGGCCTTGGAGTATCATTATTCCGTGACAATTCAACTCGTACAAGATTTAGTTTCACTTCTGCATGTAACCTTCTTGGACTTGAAGTTCAAGATTTAGATGAAGGAAAATCTCAAATTGCTCATGGAGAAACCGTAAGAGAAACTGCTAACATGATTTCTTTCATGGCAGATATTATTGGTATCCGTGATGATATGTATATTGGAAAAGGTAATACTTATATGCGCGAAGTATCTAAAGCTGTTAAAGTAGGTAATGAAGAAGGCACTTTAGAACAACGTCCTACACTTGTTAATTTACAATGTGATATTGATCACCCTACACAGTGTATGGCTGATGCTCTTCATCTTATCAATGAATTTGGTGGCATTGAAAACTTAAAAGGTAAAAAAATCGCTATGTCTTGGGCATATTCTCCATCATATGGTAAACCACTTTCAGTTCCACAAGGAATAATCGGACTTCTAACTCGTTTTGGTATGGATGTTGTTCTTGCACATCCTGAAGGTTACGAAGTTATGGGTGAAGTTGAAGAAGTTGCAATAAAAAATGCTGCACAGTTTGGTGGATCATTTACAAAAACAAACTCTATGGAAGAAGCATTCAAAGATGCAGACATAGTTTATCCAAAAAGCTGGGCTCCTTTCGTTGCTATGGAAAAACGTACAGATTTATATGGTAATGGTGATACTGAAGGGATTAAAGCCCTTGAAAAAGAACTTCTTGCGCAAAACGCAGAACATATGGATTGGCAGTGTACTGAAGAACTTATGAAAACAACAAAAGATGGAAAAGCACTTTATATGCATTGCCTTCCAGCTGATATCACAGGACTTAGTTGTAAAACTGGAGAAGTTGACGCATCTGTATTTGATCGTTACCGTAAACCACTTTACAAGCAAGCTTCTTATAAACCTTACGCAATAGCTTCTATGATTTTCTTAAGCAAAATTAAAAATCCTCAGGGAGTTTTAGCTATGCTTGAAAAAAATAATGTAGAGCGCAAAATAAAATAATGTTTTAAATTGCTTTTCCTAAAAGGCTACATGGAGTTTTACAATCCATATAGCCTTTTGCTCTCAAAATTGAATTTATCATAGGAGGTATAATTTTATGAACAAGAAAATAGTAATAGCCCTGGGTGGTAATGCTCTTGGTACTAATTTACAAGAACAAATGGAAGCTGTAAAATCCACTTCTAAAGCTATAGTTGACCTTATAGAAGCTGGAAATGATGTTGTTATTTCTCATGGAAATGGTCCTCAAGTTGGAATGATTAATATTGCAATGAGTGAGCTTCATAAAAATAGTCCTAAGTATTCATCTGTTCCTATGTCTGTCTGCGTTGCAATGAGTCAAGCATATATTGGTTATGATTTACAAAATGCATTAAAAGAAGAACTCCTTAATCGTAATATAACCAAAAATGTTTCAACCATAATAACACAAGTCGAAGTAAATCCAAGTGATAAAGCCTTTGAACATCCAACAAAACCTATTGGAAGTTTTATGACAAAAGAAGAGGCTGACACTTTTATAAAGACTGGTAAACAAGTTGTTGAAGATGCAGGTCGAGGATACAGAGAAGTTGTAGCTTCACCAAAGCCAGTAGGTATTGTTGAAATTGATACAATAAGATCGTTAGTTGATATAGGTCAAGTTGTTATTGCCTGTGGCGGGGGCGGTATTCCTGTTATAAGAGAAGGCAATCACCTAAAAGGTGTAAGCGCTGTTATTGATAAGGATTTTGCTAGTTGCACACTTGCAAAAGAACTTGATGCAGATTGTCTTATTATTTTAACGGCTGTAGAAAAAGTTGCTATAAACTTTGGCAAACCAAATGTAAAGTGGCTTGATAATATATCAGTCCATGAAATTAGTCAATATGCAAAGGAAGGACACTTTGCTCCTGGGTCAATGCTACCTAAAGTAGAAGCTGCAATTGATTTCGCGTCATCAAAAGAGGAAAGATATTCACTTATAACTCTACTTGAAAAAGCTAAAGATGGTATAGCAGGTATTACAGGTACTACTATAAAATAACTAAAGTTAAATACTAGGAGGAGTTTATTATGAGTTCTAATCAAAAATCACTACTATTTAGTTATGATGGTATGCCATCAATTAAGGAAATTATACCCTTAGGCCTTCAACACGTTGTTGCTATGATTGTGGGATGTGTTACACCCGCTCTCATAATTGCTGGAATTGCAAATCTTACTGGACCAGACAAAATTTTACTTGTACAGTCTTCACTGTTTTTTGCAGGTATAGCAACACTAATTCAAATTTTTCCCCTGGGCAAGGTTATCGGTTCAAGGCTTCCTGTAATTATGGGGGTAAGTTTTGCATATGTTCCTACCCTTGCAGCTATTACTGGTGAATTTAATCTTGCTACGGTTTTTGGAGCACAAATAGTTGGTGGAATGGTAGCCATAATTTTCGGAATATTCCTTAAAAGGCTTATAAAATTCTTTCCACCACTTGTTACTGGTACAGTTATTTTTGCCATAGGATTGTCGCTATATTCAGTTGCTATTAAATATATAGCTGGCGGCGTTGGTTCTCCTACGTTTGGCTCCCCTTTGAACTGGGCCGTTGCCATGATAACCCTTGGAGTTGTAGTCTTTCTAAATTTCTTTACTAAAGGAACTCTCAAACTAGCATCCATTTTAATAGGTATAGTTGTAGGGTATCTTCTTGCCCTATCTCTTGGAATGGTATCTTTTGATGCTTTTGCTTCCGCAGGACTTCTTCAAGCACCAAAACTTATGCACTTTGGTATAAGCTTTAATGCTACAGCCATAATATCTATGGCTATAATGTATATTGTAAATTCTGTTCAAGCTATAGGTGATTTATCTGCTACTACGGGTGGAGGCATGGATAGAACTCCTACACATAAAGAGCTATCTGGCGGTATTATTGGAAACGGTTTCTCCAGTGTACTCGGTTCTCTCTTTGGTTGTATGCCAACTGCAACATTTAGTCAAAATGTTGGTATAGTAATTACAAATAAAGTTATTAATAAGTGGGTATTTGCATTTGCTTCCTTTGTTGTTATTTTAGCAGGCCTTATCCCTAAATTCGCTTCACTGCTTACAACTATCCCTCAATGTGTTCTTGGTGGAGCAACAATCTCTGTTTTTGCCACTATAACAATGACAGGAGTTAAAATGATTTCCTCAGCTAAGCTTACGATGAGGAACTCTGCAGTTGTAGGAATTGCCATTGCCTTAGGTATAGGTATTGTTCAAGTTCCTGATGCATTTGTACTATTTCCAACATGGTTTATATCTATATTCGGTAAATCATCTATTGTTGTTACAACAATAGTTGCAATAGCGCTAAACCTTATCTTACCTAAAGATAAATCTGAAGACGTTGTTATTACTAATAGTAAATCTAAATAAAACGCAAGTAAAAAGATTTAGGGCATATGAAAATAAAAAAACTATGTATTATAAACTGGTACCTATGTCAAGGACATTCTAAAAAAAGAAGATTAACAAGACAAGAGATGATTTCTGTATTGTACAGGGGTCATTTTTTTTAAGTCCCATTGATACCTATAATTATTATAATATATAATGTACTTATCAAT
>NZ_JAENWM010000152.1 GCF_016650035.1 Clostridium sp. | reverse complement strand
TTTCATATTTAAATCTACCTTTCTGATTATCAACACCCCATTTGTACAATCTTATGAGGTATATTCTACACTATATTTTTGTATGTTTGGGACATAATCAAAAACGGTATACTAAGACATTATCATAAACGGATCATAATAATACATAGTTTTAATAACTACGTATTGAATTGTTAGTATTTATATGATATATTATTAATATATATTAAATAAATTAATCGAATCAATTTATACGTTATAATTAAATTTTATGGAGGTTAATTATGGAGATAAAAGATAGTTACATTTTTGTAACCTTTGGTGATTCTATTACAAGAGGAATTATTTACGATGATATAAAATCTAAATATACACCTTCAAAAGAAAACTTTACTACCATCCTTTCTGATAAAATAAAAGGGCAAGTATACAATGCCGGTAAATTTGGTAATACCATTATGCGCGGTGCAAGTAAAATGTATAATGATGTAATCAAAAAATCACCTGATGTTGTTTTAATAGAATTTGGCGGTAATGACTGTGATTATAATTGGGATGACATTGCTAAAAATCCTAACATGGAATACAAACCAAATACTGATATTTCTACTTTTCGCGAAACACTACTTTCAATGATAGACACATTAAAAACTAATCACATATTGCCTATGCTTATGACTTTGCCGCCACTTGATCCACTAAAATATTTTAAATGGGTTGCAAAAGAAGATTCTTCTGCTGAACAAAATATTTTACAATGGTTAGGTACAAAGGATAATATTTTTAACTGGCATAGTTCATATAACAATATAATCACTGAGGTAGCTAATGCTACTAATACTGTGCTTATAGATGTGAGAACAGAGTTTTTAAAGTACAGCGATTACACTCAATTTTTATGTAAAGATGGAATACATCCAAATATCGGTGGTCAATCATTAATAGCAACTGTTATACTTAAATTTATGAATGATAACTATAATTTTCTATTACAACCGTAAATGTGAGACCTTGTTCCCCTCTTGTTGTTAAGTTAACTCAAAATTAAACGATAATATAATAATATAAAATAATAATGACAAAGGGGGAAGTATTTAGACATATGAATATCATTGGAATTAAAGAGACAACCAATTCAAATTATGCAATTACAAATGATTCAAAAAAAGTAGTTTCTAAAAATGATGGAAATAGTAATACTTCAAAAATCCAAGAATCATCCCAAGATTTAAAAACTGATACATTTGTTAAATCCACAGAAAAAGATGAAGCAATTTCAACCTATAAGCCTCTAAGAAAAAAACTTTCTACAGAAGAAGTAACAGCTTTAAAAGAGGACCAGGCAAATTTAAAAACAGATCTCATAAAAAAATTCATACGTGATACAATAAATAGTCAAAATAGACTACTTGGAAGATCAAACGAAAATGAGACAGAGGAAATACCAAAACAAACTACAGATTTACTTACTAAAATATTTGGTTCAGTAGAAAATGCATACCCACAACTGGCAACAACTCCAGAAGGTGCGACTAAGGCAATAGAAGAAGGTGGAGCATATTCTGTAAATATGGTGGCAGATCGTATAATGGCTATGGCAAAAGCACTAGCAGGAGATGTCCCAAATAAACTTCAACAAATGAGAGAATCTGTAGAAAAAGGTTTTTCAGAAGCAGACTTAGAGTTTAGTAAAGCAACAGAAAATGATTTACCTCAAATATGTAAGGATACATATACTGAGGTAATGAAAAGATTTGATGAATTGCAAAATAGTAACGAATAATAAAAAAAGCCCTTGAGATTAATTAAAATGGAACCTATATGATAGACACTTAAAAAAAGTCTATTCATATAGGCTCTTTTTTTGTACAATAAAATCAGAAAGGTTGTGAATACTATGAGTAAAAAAATATTTACTAATAAAGATATTTTATCTTTATCCAAAAATAGATATGTTAAAAAAATTAGTGAAAAAGGTATCACCTATACAGATGAATTTAAATCCTTATTTATAGTGGAACTTGGTATGGGAAAATTTGTGTCTCGGATCTTTCAAGATGCAGGATTTGATATAGATATGCTTGGTAGAGATAGGATCCAGAGTGCTAGAAAAAGGTGGCGCAAAGCTTATAAAGAATCTGGTGAACTAGGACTTAGAGATACTAGGAAATTTAGTAGTGGACGCCCGCTTAAGCGTGAATTAACACTAGAAGAAATAATTACGAAAAAAGATGCTGAAATTGAATATTGGAAAGCTGAAGCAGAACTATTAAAAAAAATCGAGCTGCAAGAAAGGCAGGTGAAAAACGGTAGGTTAAGTAGCTCCTTAATTTTCACACTCATTAAAAATATCCTGTCTGAAGTTAAATATAGAAATTTGATTAATCATTTATGTGAATTAGCCGGAGTTTCAAGATCAGGCTATTATAATTACTTAAAATCAGAATATAAACGTAATATTAGAGAGCTAAGAGATTGGGGCTTTAAGAAGATAATTCTTATGGCGTATGACCATAGAGGTTACAAGAAGGGCTCCCGTTCCATTAAGATGGTACTGGAGCAAGAGTTCAATGTAATTATTAATAGAAAATGCATTCAAAGAATTATGCGTAAATATAATATTAAGTGCCCTATTAGGAAAGCTAATCCTTATCGTAGAATGATGAAAGCGACTAGAGAGCACACCGTTGTACCAAATCTTTTGAATAGGGAATTCAAACAAGGGGTAGTCGGAAAAGTTTTGTTAACAGATATCACATATATGCCATATGGATCTTCATGTATGGCCTATTTGTCAACGATTAAAGATTCTTCTACAAATGAAATACTTTCCTATCATTTATCTAAACGCATTACGCTAGATATTGCAATGGAAACGATTGAAAAACTGATTAAAGTGAATAAGAATTTACTGCATTCAGAAGCTTTTATACATTCAGACCAAGGAGCACATTATACTAGTCCAAAATTTCAAAAACTACTTAAAAAATATAAACTTGGACAGTCAATGTCTAGACGGGGAAACTGTTGGGATAATGCTCCTCAAGAATCTTTTTTTGGTCATATGAAAGATGACATTGATTATAAAAGCTGTGATACATTTACTGATTTACAGAATATGATTAATAATTATATGGATTATTATAATAACTATAGATATCAATGGGGATTAAAAAAATTGACTCCTGTACAATACAGAAATCAACTTTTAGTTGCATAGCTTTTTTTAAATGTCCTTGACATAGGTTCCATTTTAAATAATCTTAAGGGCTATTCTTTTACCAATTTTTGAAAGGTGGCAGGCACCTTCCATATAATGCAAACTTATTTCACCTTCAATATAATAGTTTCTTCCTTTCCATTCCAATTGACTTTGAAAGTGACTTCCTCATTTTCACTAGGTATCGCACCACTACCACCGCTACGACCTACTTCTAAATAGCCTTCCTTATTAGGTTTCACGCCTGTTATTGATCCTCCCCCCGCAGTGGTTTCATATTCAAAATTAACAGTACCAACCGATGTTATATCAGGCATTTTATATTTGATTAACGGGGACGAATCATGGTAACTTTCGTAGCGGAGCTTACCTGTTTCATCTTCCCACCAATGCTCATAATATTTCAAGTTGAAAGTTCCTTCCCAGTTTGTGCTCTCTCCACTATAAATAATCTCTTTTCCATCGTTTAATTGTTTAAACACAATATCAGAAATTGAAACATATGTTTCGTGTATACTCTTCATTCCTGCCTCAGTTTCTGGATTTTGCGAAGCTATATAAACTAAATATGCATTTTTTGAGTTAAATGGGTATGCCATAAAATCAAATTGTTTATTACCTTCATTTACTATATCTTCACGTTCTACAAAGGACTTGAAAGTATATACAAGTAATGTACCTTTTTTCTCCCCTATATTAAAAATAACAGGATTTACTCCATTTATTTCATATTCATCAGGAGATTTCGACCCATCTTCTTTAAGAACCACCCCTTGATTTTCAAAGGTTTTAACTATGGTTTTTAGTGTCAGTATGTCATTTTTAGGTTTTTCACCTGTTTTATATGCTATTACTCCTATAGCAACGACTGCAACTATCACCACTAAAACAGTAATTATGCCCCATATTTTCAATTTCTTCATCAACTTTTTAAAAGTGTTAGACTGTGGTAAAGCTTATTTAAAATCTCTGAATACATTTTGGTTATAAATTCAAATTTTTTATTTTCATCCATAAATTATCACCTCCCCCTTATATTGTATCATTATAAATTATCTAAATATACTTTATTTTTCAATACACAATCTTAAAAATATAATATTCTAGTCATTGACATAACAACATACTTGCAATACAATATAGCTACTAAGATGTATTGCAAGGTAGGTGATGTGAAATGGCAAATTCTTCGCAGTTATTGAAAGGAATTCTAGAAGGTTGTATTTTGAAAATAATTTTACAAAAGGAAACTTACGGATATGAATTATACAGTTCGCTAAAAACCAGTGGTTTTGATGATCTATCTGAAGTGTTGAACGTCAAATTATAACTAATTGAAAAGTCATTTTATTTCTATTATTAGTAGGTGATTTACGTCAGATTACCTCTAAGAAATCAATTTATAAATAAGAAAACATCATTTTATTAGTATAATTTGTTTTAGCCAGC
>NZ_JAENWM010000020.1 GCF_016650035.1 Clostridium sp. | reverse complement strand
TTTCATATTTAAATCTACCTTTCTGATTATCAACACCCCATTTGTACAATCTTATGAGGTATATTCTACACTATATTTTTGTATGTTTGGGACATAATCAAAAACGGTATACTAAGACATTATCATAAACGGATCATATAATATTTTTTGAACTTTAGTTAATAATGTATACAGTATAAATCATTTGGTGTATACTATGAATATTATATACTATCGATATTGTTTAATAACTATAATTATTTAAAAGCAACTATCATGGCATAAACAAATAAATCTATTATATATTGACGTTTTAAGGATATAATAGTATTTTATACCCTAGATAACTACAAGGAGGATTATTATGATAAGCGAAAGATTATTAAGAGAACTCAACAACCAGATAAACTTCGAATTTTATTCTGCACACATCTATTTAGCTATGGCAGCATATTGTGCCGCAGAAGATTTTGATGGCTTTGCAAATTTTTTCAAAGTGCAAGCCGAAGAAGAAAAATTTCACGCTATGAAATTTTATAATTATGTAAATGAAATGAACGGAAGAGTATTATTAGAAGGAATGCCTAACCCTCAAAATGAGTTTAAATCATTCCTTAATGTTTTTGAAGTATCTTTAGCACACGAGAAGATTGTAACTAGTAGGATTTATAATCTTACTGACATTGCTACAGAAGAAAGAGAACATGCTACTATAAGCTTACTTAAGTGGTTTGTTGATGAGCAAGTGGAAGAAGAATCTAACTTTACAGCTATTATTAAAAAGCTTTCAAGAATCAAAGATGACCCCGCAAGTCTTTATATGCTAGATACTGAACTTGCAGCAAGAGTTTATGTCCCACCTGTTACTACTAAATAGAACATATTTTTTAAAGGCACATATCAGAAATGATATGTGCCTTTATAGTTTTATTTATACATATCGTACAAGTATATTATAATTATTAAATCATCATCTGCGATGCTGCAATATTAACGACTTCAGAATGAGATTTAGACTTCCACTGAAGTTTTTTATTTATTATAGCATGTAACTCCCACTTATAGAAGTTGGAGACTTTCCTTCTGAAATGTCGTTAAACTCTCTTAAGTGACCTTCATTACAGCATTACAAATTCTTTATAAGTGTAAGTAAATCACTATATATACCATAAGCTGTTTGCTGAATTTCAGGATTCTTTTCTATTATTTGCACTTCTCCCATTAAATCTGTTGTTATAGCTAATATGGAAGATGTCGCGTCTATATTACTAAATGTATCATTACTACTTATATAAACTGGATGCACTCTGCCTTTTGCTATATTATCTTCAATATATCCTTCACATAACAGCTTGATTTTACAATGTTTTTCTTTAGCTTTTTCTATATCTTCTAAAGTAATATGTGCTATTCCTTGTCTGTCTATTCCTGTAGGATTTATATTTGTATCCATCAACACATTTAGTAATGCTGACGTTTTTGCCGCAGCATCCCACCCATCAATATCCATTGAAGGGTCAACCTCTGCAAATCCTCTTCTTTTAGCTTCTTTAATAGCATCCTCATAACTATTTCCATTTTCCATTTCTTCTAAAACAAAATTAGTGGTTGAATTTAGTATCCCTCTAAAGGATAGAACCTTGCACCCTGGTAGTGTGTATTTAACAAAATTAAAAATAGGAGTGCCATCCATTACAGTAGTTTCATACAAAAACTGAAGACCTTTATCTTTTGAATTGTAACAAAGTTCACTATATTTATAGGCTATAGGCCCTTTATTTCCTGTTATAACATGCATACCCATATCAAAAGCAGCTTCTATATGATTTATTGCTGGCTGCCCATCATAAATAGACAAGGTGCTTAGTTCAACTAATAAATTAGCACTACAACTTCTAATAACCTGTAGTGTCTCCATAGTCACAGTATCTTCTGCATTCGGATCAAATCTTCCGGAGTTTTTAACCTCTCTAAGGGCTTTTGTAAGGTCTATGCCAATGGAGTTAATAATTGAACCTTTCGACCTACCTGCAATAGCTGTTACTCTAATTTCATATCCAGTACTCTCTTTAATTTCTATACTTTTAGTTAATAGCATTCTACAAAATTCCTGTGCTGCATTTCCAAATCCTACTAAACATATATTTATTTCTTTGTTATGCATTTACACCACATCCTTTTTTTATATGTTTTAACAGTTTTTGCTTTACCCTTGTTATAGCAAGAGCTCTCTTGCTATAGTAAGAGCTCTCTTGCTATAGTAAGAGCTCTCTTCTAACTAAGTCTAACAGTTTCATAGTTGCCCTTTCCCTTATTTTCTGCCTATCGCCAGATAATTTAAGCATTTTAGTTTTAACTTTTCCATTTATACATATACCTACGTATACAAGTCCTACTGGTTTTTCTTCGCTTCCACCAGCTGGTCCCGCAATTCCTGTGGTGGAAATTCCAATATTTACTCCTGCAGTTTCTGCTATCCCTTGTGCCATTTCTGCTGCTACTTCACTACTTACAGCACCATATTTTTCTAAGGTTTCCGCCTTTACTCCGAGTCTATTGATTTTAGCCGCATTGCTATAAGTCACAACGCCCTCCATAAGCACAGAAGATATCCCTGGGTAGTTTATAAGTCTACTAGCTATCATTCCTCCTGTGCATGACTCAGCTGTTGCTATAGTCATTCTTTTGTTTAGCAACATTTCAGAAAGCACATTTTCTAGTGTTGTATCACCTTCCCCATAAATGCTACTACCTAATCTGCTACGTATTTTTGTTTCCATAGGTTCCATAAGTTTTATGCCTTCATCATAAGTATTAGCCTTTGCTGTAATTCTAAAAATCATTTCTCCCTCTTTAGCATAGGGCGCCACCGTTGGGTTTGTTTGACTATCTAATATATCTTCTATCATTTCTTCAGCTTTACTCTCTCCTACTCCAATAACTCTAAGTACCTTAGAAACTAATACCCCTTGCTGAAACTTTTCAAGGTAAAGAGCTACAGACTCCTCAAACATAGGTTTCATTTCCCTAGGTGGTCCGGGTAAAAGTACAACCGTCTTCCCGCCCTCTTCTATTATACATCCTGGTGCTGTACCATTATTGTTAGGAAGTATCAATGCATCTATCGGAAAATATGTCTGTTTCACATTATTCTTCGTCATTGGTCTATTCAAGTCTCTAAAATGTCCCTCAAGAATCTTTAGAGATGGTTCATGAACCACACTCTCCTTTCCAAAATATTCAAAAGTTACTTCCTTAGTTAAATCATCCTTTGTAGGTCCGAGTCCCCCTGTAGTTATAACTAAATCAGCTCTGCTAAAAGCTAATGTATATGCTTCTAAAAGTCTTTCTCTATTATCTCCAACTACCGTCTGATGGTAAACTGCTATTCCTAGATCCGCAAATCTCTTAGCGATATATTGTGCATTTGTATTGACTATATCACCTAGTAATATCTCTGTTCCTACTGCTAGTATTTCTGCTTTCATAATTTCCTCCTTAAAATTTGGGTCCTTCTCAATAGGGTTAGTTCCGCTAAAAATTTCATCAATAATCCATAAATTTGTTAACCTTATTCATTTATCTTGTCCCCTTAGCGAATCTTTTTTAACACACTCAATACCCTTTTTTTAAATCCACTACATTTACTAACTCTTCTCCATGTACATATTTTTTCATATTATCATATATAAGGTTAAATCTTCGCTGATTTCTCATCTCTGAAAGCCAGGAATTATGAGAAGTTAATATAACATTATTTAAATCCCATAAGGGATTGGTTTCTTTTAATGGTTCTTCTTCGTATACGTCTAGAGCAGCCCCTGCTAGTTTCCCATTTTTTAAATTTTCAATAAGACAAACCTCATCCACAATGCTACCCCTTGCTACATTTATAAAACAAGCTCCATTTTTCATTGCTTTAAACCTGTCTTCATTAATTAAATGATGTGTAGCTTTGGTATAAGGAATTGTAACCACAACTACGTCACACAGCACAAGCATTTCGGAAAGTTCTTTCATCTTATAACATTTATTAAAATATTCAACATCCCTACCATCTGTATTTACGCCTAATATTTCCATACCAAAGCCTTGAAATCTTTTAGCTGCCTCAACTGCTATGGTGCCTGTTCCAATAAACCCTATAGTTTTACCATATAACTCAAGAATACTCGTGTCCATTTTCCATTTTCTATTAACTTGATTTTCATATAGATTCTTGCTACTTTTAAATAGCTCTAGAGTTTTTAATACGATCCATTCTCCCATAGGTATACTGTAGCCACCCTTATTATTTGTAATTATAATAGAAGTGTTTTTAACATGTTCTTCTGGTAGTTGATCGATGCCTATGCTAGATAATTGTATCCATTTCAGCTTCTTCATTTTCTCTATGTCTAAAGTTTTAAATGGATCATAACAAACTAAAACTTCTACATCCGCGAAGTCCTCACTATAAATCAAATCCGATTCTTTAACTACTTTTATATCATACCCAAAAGCTTCTATATTTTTCATTTTTTCTCCGCCGTAATTGTATGTAAAAAGTGCTTTAATTGCCATATAGATTCTGCCTCCCTTGTTTTTAATTTTGAAAAAAAGGTGCCGTAAGGCACCTTATTTAAATATGTTTACCAAACTCGCGAATAACTCTTTATTATCTTTAAGTTTAGTTTCATTTCCAAGTACACAATAATAGTTTTCACCCGTAACATCTTTTAATAGTGTGCTAAAAGACTTAATATCTTCTTCTGTTGTGCTTAATACTTCTTCTCTTTCCTTTTGTCTTTGTGACTCAGTAATACCTCTTATATAATATCCTGTAGCTCTTTCGCCCTTCATAGAAGGTGTTAATGGTGAATCAAGCTCACTTATTGTTCCTATAATATATTTGATCATTTCTCTTTCTGAGGCCTTAAATCCTCCTATATAATTATATATTTCGTCATAAGCATTTAAGGTCTCTTTGAGGCCTGGATCGCGATAAGATACAAACACCATATTACCGGTTCGAGTTATGTTAGCAAAACAACCATAAGCTCCACCTTGCACACGTACCTTATTCCATAAATAGTCTAGGCTTGCTATAGTTTTAAGTACTAGCATTTTACCTGAATAAGAATAGCCCTTCTTAATGAAGTTATAGCCTTTTGCTACATATTGAACATCTGATGAAGTTAATAATCCTTCATTATTTTTACTAAGCATAAAATCATACTCTGCATCCGGTAGTTTTTCCTTTTGGAGTACCTTCACAATTTTAGGTAGATCTGATGCAAAAGCAGTATATATATCCTCTTCTCCTGTAACACTTATTAAAAGATTATTAACATTGAATATAAGCTTTGATACCTTATTTAAATTTTCAATGATTTCTTCTGCTTTATTATCAAAATCTCTTTCAATTTCATCAATAAATTTATAAAAGGATATTCCTGAAATCTTTTCTATATAAGCTGAAGCTGGTGCAAAGTAAGAAGTAAGTCTACCTGCTGCTGTACCATGCCCTCTATCAACAATTTTCATTTCTTGCCTTGATTTTAATTGTTGAATTAATTCTTTAAGCCTTTTCTTTTCATCAAACTTAGTATTACTAATTATTTCTGCAACAATATCAAATAGTTTTGGAATACTGGTTGTTAAAGCTTTAGTCTTTACCACTACCTTAGGACTATATTTTTCATAATTTTCATTTTCACCATATACTTCTGTGGCAAAATGAATTCCGCCTGTATGAATATTAATTTCATTAGATAAGTCAGCATAATTTCTATCCTTCGTACTTACCCTTCCTAACATAGTTGATAGTAGCGTTACGTAAGGTAATAGCTCCATATCTACTTTTTTAGCGTCAAATAATATATTTATATAGGCAATTTTATTAGTAAATATATTATGAGATAATACCTTTACACCTTGTTCCTCTCTTTCCTTTATAGGTAAATGCTCTACTACAGTTTCAATATCTGAGCGTTCAAGCAGAGGAATAGTTTCAAGCGCTTCATCAGAATCTGGTGTGGTTTGTCTTTCTTTAAGCGCTTTTGTCCCTTTTATTATCTTCTGTATTTCGAGTTCTGATAGACTCTCCTTGTACCTTGCTAGCTTTTCTTCTAGTTCCTTAGATTTTTTCTCTGCTAGCCCCTTTTTACCATTTAAAATAACCATAGAACTATGCATATTGTTTATTAAATACTTTTCTATAAGCTTTTCGAAATAATCCGTAGTTAATGCAGCTTTTATTTTACTTAAATAACTTTCATACTCTAAATGCATAGTTGGATCTTTATCATAAAGCCAGCTATCCATACTTGTTATATAATAGTATAATCCTTTTGGGAAACCCCCTAAATCAGCTTCTCGTAGTTTAAATTCCGTGATATTTATACAAGCTTCTATTAGCTTTTTATCTATTCCTTCTTTAACTATGTTCTTTAACGCATCAAATACAACTTCCTTGAATCTTTCTTTTTCACTTTCGTTAGAATTTTTTACTACTATGCTAAATACTGGCTGAAGTATGCTGTTATCAAAGCTTCCAAATACATCTTTACCAAGCTCTGACTCTACGAGTACCTTTTTGAGAGGTGCTGCAGCACTTTCTAGAAGTAGATATTCTAAAATTTCGAAAGCTAAATGTAGTTCCGGATTACTAATATTATCCCCTGATACAAAATTCATACTTAAGTAAGTTTTGCCACTCTCGTCATCATCAGATGAAATAGGATAGTCCACAACAACTTCTTTCATACTATTAAAAGGTTTCTGAAGCATTATAGCTGAATCTACAAAAGTTTCATCAAAATTATTTAAATATTCCTCACTAATAAATTTTAACTGTTTGTCAATATTCCCATCTCCGTATAGGCATATATAACTGTTTGAAGGATGATAATACTTTTTATGGAACTCTATAAATTCTTCTTGTGATAAATCTGGTATGCATTCTGGATCCCCTCCAGATTCTACCCCATAAGAAGTGTCAGGGAAAAGAGATTCTTGAATTTTACGCATAAGAGTGCCTTCTGGCGATGAAAATGCACCCTTCATTTCATTGTAAACTACACCTTTATAATTTAGTTTGTCTTCCTTATTTTCTAGTTCATAATGCCAGCCCTCTTGCATTAATATTTCCGACTGAGAATATATATTTGGATAAAAAACCGCATCTAAATAAACATCCATTAAATTAAAAAAGTCTTTTTCATTTTTACTTGCCAAAGGATATATTGTTTTATCAGAAAAAGTCATAGCATTTAAAAATGTATTTAAAGATCCCTTTATGAGTTCTACAAAAGGCTCCTTTGTTGGAAACTTTTTAGAACCACAAAGTACTGAATGCTCTAGTATATGTGGAAGTCCATTGCTACTTTTAGGTGGTGTTCTAAATCCTATAGAAAACACCTTGTTATCATCATCATTTTCTAAATGAAGTAGTCTCGCTCCACTTTTCTCATGCTTAAATAATCTTGTCACTGAATTTAACTCTTCTATCTTTTTTTCCTGGATTAACTTGAAACCATGATATATACTGCCAATAGTAAATTTCATTTTTTTCCTCCTCCTACTTTCATATCATTACTCCTACTTTTGTAGTAGGAATTTGCCACCTGGGTGGCCCCTAATGTCTAATATATTCATTATACACCACTTTATCCCACCCTATCAATAACATGAATGATTTAATATATCTATCTTTCCTCATTTTTATTCTGTCTATGCTACATATAAAAAATAAAATTACTTTTAAATTGTTACTATAGAATTAAAACACTCAGTAGCTAAGCTACTGAGTGTTTTAATTCTATAGTATTGGAACTATTATCTTACCTAGAGTATTTACAAAATTAAACTCCTCAAAGCCAAACTCTTTTTTCGTCGTTGATTCTGTTAAATATAATACACCTTTTACTATATCACCCTGAATCAGTGGAATAGCCATAATCGACTGCCAATTGGGCGCACCTGTTACCCTATCATACTCAGTTATCGTATCCCAATCTATTTTAAAAACTCCTTGTTTACTAAAAATAACAGACTTTATTATGTTCTCGTTATATGCATTGTTGTCTACCCATTCATTTTTACAATTCACCCTTGAATACTTTTGAATAATATTTCCATCATCCATAATAAATAAAATACCCTTTTGTGCTTCTGTAATTTCAATGATTCTACCCAGCAAACTATATATCTTATCTTCCCTACTTGTTTTTACGTTTATAAGCTCAATTAATTCTATCATTGCAAGTACATTTCTATGGTCTTGTATTGCATTACCAGATATTATTCCAGTAAGTCTATCTGTTCTTTTAGCCTTTTTAGAAAATTCACTGCTCCAAATAGAGTATCTATTTCTTCCCCGCTCTTTTGCCACATATAAAGCCTGATCTACTCTCTCAACTAATTCATCTTGCCACTCTCCGTGAATGGGATATGTAGCAACCCCCAAACTCACGGTGACATCCCGTCTATTGTCTAGTATTTTTTCATCTTCTATTTTGAAGCGTAGCTTTTCAGCCACAATTTCAGCATCGCGAATATCTGTATCTGGTAGAATAACGATAAATTCTTCTCCGCCGTACCTGCCTACAATGTCTGTATCTCTTAGATTATTCATAACAATAGCACAAACCTTTTTTAACGCATAATCTCCTGTCCTATGCCCAAACTTATCATTTACCATTTTAAAGTGGTCTAAGTCATACATAATAAGAGAAAACTTACCTCCCGTTTGACTTGCTAATTCAATTTGTTCATCTAAGGCCTCTTCTAAATATTTTCTAGTAAGAGTTCCCGTCAATTTATCAATAGAAGCACTTAATCTAAGCTTATATTTTTCAATTATTATACCTATAACCTTACTAAGTTCCATACATTTTTTCATACTATCACTATTAAGATTATTTAACACTCTTTGTGATTCAATATATACATATCCAATTACCTGCTTGGTGCCTTGTGTGTTTTTTCTTCTTTCATTCTTCATAAATTCATTTTCACTTATATTTCCCATAATAATCGGAATGCAAATAGATGCCTTTAAAGTATTATGAATACTATTTGCACTTCCATTCATATTTTGTTCTATGGCAGCATCCATTACTAAAACAGGTTTCTCTCTGCCAAAAATTTTAGATAATTCTTCTTGACTTTGTGGCAACTCGGTTTTTCTGTCACTAGCTGCAATAACTTTGTACTCTTTATCATTATCCGTTATAATAATAGTTCCTCTTGTGGCTAACGTTATATAGGACAAATAATCTATTATGAGTTCTAAGTTTTTTGCATTATACTCTCCTAAATTTTCTAACACATCACTTATATCATGAATATCATCGCGTAGTGAAGAAGAATATATTTTTTTTATAGCCTTTATAAAATTCTTATTTTTCAGAATATCTTTATGATTTACTTGCTCTAATAAATATAATAATTCACTTTCATCGTTAATATTAACAGGCTTAAATTCTAAGATTTCAGACTCTTTATTAGTCTTATAATAATCATTAATGGCTAAAAAACTATTAAAAGGCCTCAACCCATTATTTAGTTTGATGTAAGATAATCTATATTTAACCGGTAATTGAAAAATTATATCCTTTAAAATACCACAAGCTTCAAAATAGTAAATTACTGCATACAAATAATCCTTTTTATCAAAGTAGTAGTCTCCAATAGAAGTATATATTTTCCAATATATATCAATTTCTTTATATTTTTTTGAATATTCTATAGCTTCTTTTAAAAATTTAATACGCTTCTTTTTTTCAATTAACCCATCAACGTATATTTTTTTAACATACACCCGATTCTCTTTGATATCAATATCTATTTTGCTTATTTCACTGTGAATAATAGAAATATATTCTTTTTTACCGTTTTCATATAAAAATATTATTACATCATAAAATATATTAAGTCTATTCTCCATAGATGATATTTTGCTAGCTATAGTTATAATGTTTTGGATATTTTCATCTATGTTTCCCTCATTTTCTCTTAATTGAAACACTATATACTGATTTAAAACTTGAGCCTGCCACTTGAATATACACTCATCATTCTCATATAAATCTAGTGCCTTTTGTATATAAAATTGAGCCTTTTTCAAATCTCCTAATTTATAGTTAATTTTAGAAGCCAAAAAGTAAAACTCACCTATATCTTTACCTTGATCAGGATAGTTTTCTAGTTCTTTATTACATAGTTCATAATAATTAACAGCATTTGCATAATCACCAAGCTTTAAATAAACACCCGCAAGAGAACTATAGCAATAAAAAATCTTAGATTCGTAGTCATACCTTTTGCACTTTCCTAATGCTTCAACAAAATATTGTAGGGATATTTTATACTGCTCTTTTGAGCAGTATGTAGCACCGATATTTATTAGCGCATCTACCTCACTACTACTCATATTATTTTTTTCACATATATCCTTTATTTGCAGAAAATATTTTATAGCTTGATCATCGTTTTGATAATAATCCCCATAAATAACACCTATATTATTCAAAGACTTTATTAGCACGTTAATATTATTATATTTATTACATACCTCTAGGTTTTTTTTAAAAATTGTGTAAGCTTCATCTGCTCTACCACTTCTTAAATAAACTATGCCCTTATGGTTATAAAATATGGCTATTAGCTCTTCGTATTCTCCTATACACAGTTTTATACATCTGTTACATATAGCTTGTACTTTTTTATACTCCTGTCTTATATCATATACAGAAGCCAAAATCCCTTGACATTTAAGTTCTCCTGAAAGATAATCTACACTCTCTAACATGATTTGAATTTTATCAATGTAATGAACAGTCTTGTCCATATTATTTTTACTTAAATACACTCCTGCCACTTTAATTAAGCTATCTATTATATAGATGTGAAGCTCTGTATTTTTTTTATACTTATCTATGGATAGGTAGTACTTTATAGCTAAATCAATATGTCCTTCTTGTTCATGTAAATTCGCAAGATCCATAATAATCTTTATATTCTTAATGGGATCCCATGAATAATCCATTATAGATATAGCCTTAGTTAGGTTTTTTATTGCATCACTTCTATTTTTTAGCACCTTCATTCTTTCTGCATTTTCAATGCAATAATCAATAATCTTCCCTTTCTGGTCTGATTTTTCTAAGTGATAAATTAATTCCTCAATATATTCTGTACCACCCTGTGCATATTGATGTTGGAGTAATTCTGCGGCTAGTGTGTGCATAGGTTTTCTATCATCATCACTGATTTTTTCGTACATAAGAGTTTTTAGAAACTTATTGTAAAAATCAAATACAAAACCTCTATCTTCTATTTTTTTACATAGTATTCCTGAACAAACAAGTTCTTCAATATCATTATCTATATCTACATAATGATTTTCAATAAAACTTTTAATTATTTCTATAGAAACTGCACTTTTAAATATTGATATTGTTTTCAAAATATCATAATTAGTTTGTTCCATTTCTTTAATCTGGCTTAATAGTACTTCATGCATATCTGAGGGCATTATAAAATTAGAATGCTCATCTTCCTTAGTCCAATAGCCTTGTTCTTCATTTACATAAATATATTTCTTGTTAAAAAAACTCTTTATAATCTCTTCAACAAATAATGGATTACCCTTGCTTTTTTCATATATACTATCAGCTAATTTATAAGGTATATTAGGCATACTTAGCATGTTTTGAATCATTTCACCAACTTGTTTTTCACCTAGTTCTTTTAAAAAAATATTGTTTACACCACTACTCATAGATATATTTTTCATAAATTCTGTAAACTTGTTATTTTGTATACATTCTCCATCACAGTAAGATATTATAACCATAATGTTTTTATTAGGTAGTTTTTTTCTTATAAGATATTCTATGAGTTCTATAGTAAAATCATCTGCTAAATGAAAATTATCGATAATTATTACTATAGGGATGTTATTTATACATTCTTCTATAAAACCTGTGGTTCTATTTATAAGCCTAAACTTCTCTTTGTCACCACTTAAAGGTTCTGAAGATATTATATTTTTACCCTCTCGAAGTTCAGGTATAAATTTCACAAGTTCTGACTCATACCTTTCTAATACTTCTGTTTCGCATTCAGAAATAAATTGTTTTAATATATCAACAAGGGCACTGTTACTATTTTTAGTGGAAGCATTCAGCATATAACTTTTATAAACAATTACCTTATTAAGAGAAAAACGATATTTTAATGCCTTAAGAAATCGTGTTTTTCCAATGCCTGATTCCCCATGAATTAAGATAGTAGAATTATAATTGTTTTTATTTTTAATAGATTCATAAATGTTAATAACATTATCAATTTCTTCATTTCTACCTATCATTTTTAAATTAAAACTCAATTTTTCTGTTTCTGCTTTTCTATGTGTTAAATAATTCTTATGAAAAAGAATATTTATATCAATTATTAGATCTGTAATAGTTTCATATCTTTTTGAAATATCACTGCAGACCATTTTTTCAATAACTTTTTTAATGCTTACATTAAAATCTTCATTCCCATTAAAAAACACTTGAGATTTGAACTCATTAATGGGGTTAATTTCTTCATTAATAAAAAAATTGTTGTTTTTACTTTTAATATATATAATAACTAATAATATCCCTAGTGAATATATGTCACTAGTAATGCTTGTGTTTTTCCCTTGTAATAATTCTGGTGCCCTAAAATAATCCTCGTTATTTTCATCTTTCCACAGACTATGTTTTAGGAGTTCAACTGTTGCCAGATCTTTAAATTTAATGTTATATTTTTTACTGGATAAGTTGTTTTCAGTTATGATATTAGATAAATTTATATCTCCATATTTAAATCCTTTTAAATGTAGATAATTTATACTTTGACAAAATTCTATAAATAAATTTAATAATTTTTCACTTCCCATACCACATACAATATCTAGAATACTAGAATTGTTTTCAACATACTCAGATGTATAAAAATAAACTCTCTCATTTAATTTTTTATTATCTAAAAGATTAACTAAATCAAAATCATATACTGATATTATATTTTTGCATTCTAAATTAGTTAAACTTATAAACTCTTTTGTATATAATTCTATTAGTTCCTTTTGTATATATTCTGAATTAAGAATATTTAATTGTATAGTATCATAATTTTTTATTATGTCATTTACTACATAACTGGAAACTACCCTGTTCTGTTTTAAACATTTTATTATTCTATATCTATTGTTGATAATTTCCACTATAATCACTTCCTCAATTTCAATTAAATATATATAACAATTAATTAAAAATGTTTTAAAAATTTTTACTTTACAAGTATAACATATATTTACATTAAATTCATATGTTTATTTTTTTGTATCTACTCTCAAAAGCTTTATTTAAATCATACACTTATGTATCATTATACCAAATTTTTTTGTCTTTTTTTCTTATGAAACGTCAAATATAACCACTAGAACAAAATTTATAATAATGTTGTTACATGGATAAAATAATTCATTTTACAAAGACTAGTAATAGGCATAATTTTTTTTAATACTCAGTTACTTTAAGGAGAGTGATTACTTGGATATAGAATATGACGATTTTAAATTAAATACTAATGTTTTGAGCCATGAGCTTATAAACATTATCCATTTAAATGATAATATGATTATAGAACTTACGGAATCTCCCTCTACAGGTTATTGTTGGTTTTACACAGTATCTGACCCTTCTATTGTTTCCTTAGAAGAGAAAAAAATATATGATTTTAACAGGCCAAATATAATAGGAGGGACGATTAAAATTATTTGGAAATTTAAAGGTATAAGTGCTGGCGAATGTAAAATATACTTTTCTTATTATAAAAGTTGGAAAAAAGAATCTTTTCCCTTAGATGAATATATATACATAATTAAAGTGGAAAAGTAATTATAGAATAAAAATCAAAAAAACACCCCCAATAAATGGGAGTGTTTTTAATGAATTATACAATTTTAAGTTAGTATTTCATATCCAGTTTCAGTAACCCGTATTGTATGTTCCCATTGGGATGACAATGAACCATCCACTGTAACAGCTGTCCAATCATCTTCAAGCACATCAGATTCAGGACTACCCATATTAATCATAGGCTCAATGGTAAATGTCATATTAGGAAGTATTATCATTCCCTCTCCCCTTTTACCTATATGAGGCACAAAAGGTTCTTCATGAAACTCCAGTCCAACACCATGCCCACCGTAATCATATACTACGGAATAACCGTGACTTTCTGCATGCTCCTGAATGGCACATCCTATATCTCCAAGGGTGTTATATGGTTTAACCTGTTCTATACCAAGATCTAGACATTCCTTTGAAACACGTACTAAATCTGATACTTCTTTAGAAACTTTCCCAATTATAAACATTCTGTTGGCATCACCGTAATAGCCCTCTAATATACAAGTCACATCCACATTAACTATATCGCCATCCTTTAGTACTGTGTCATCAGGTATACCATGGCATATTACATCATTTATTGATGTACATACACTTTTCGGGAACCCAGAATAGCCTAGCGGTGCAGGATATGCATTATGTGCAATAGTATATTCATGCACCCACGTATTTATTTCATTTGTGGTTATTCCCGCTTTAATTCTTTCAGAAACCATATCAAGTATCTCATGTGTTAATTTACTGCTTTTTCTAATACCATCTATTTGCTCTTCTGTTTTCATAATATCTCTAGGTATTTTGTAACCTACTTTTTTCTCTATATTACTTATAAACGTATCCTGTTCCATATGGCATTTCTTATATTTTTTACCACTGCCACACCAACAAATATCATTCCGTTCTAATTTGTTCATTATATTTTCCTCCCAATTGAAATTATTCAAAACATCAAATTCATTGATGATTCACCCTTCATTATAGTTTATAATTTCAATTATTCAAACTTATATCCATTAATTTTTGTAAACTACTTTAAAATAATTATATAACATTTTAGCTTTACTAATTTAATTCATAACTTCCTGTACCTTTTGCTCTAATATTTCGCTATTCTCGCCTATTAAAATTTGCGTGTTTTTAGATGAATTGGAAGCTCTCCATACTTCTATATCATCATTAAGATCATATTTCCCTTTACTTGCCAGTGCATCACCCAATGGTAATATTTCAAATACCAATTTACTATTATCACTGTATTTATTCACCCAAGTCGGAATATAAGATACTGCACTTATTATAATTTCATTTGATGACACGCTTTTCTCAATATCTATATTTACTATTATCCCATCCTCAGTATATCTATTGTCTGTATATTCATATCGCTGATTCGAGATAAAATTACCCATAGAATAAACCACAAGAGACCTTTTCCCTGTTTTTTCTGAGGTTATAAATTCAATAGGTTGAATTACATGCGGATGACTTCCTAGAATAACGTCTACTCCAAAATCACATAATTTATTTGCAATGCTAATCTGATGAACATTAGGCTTTCTTTCATATTCATTTCCCCAATGAATAACAAAAATAATTGCTTCTGCACCTTGTCCTTTCATTTCATCAATTTGAACTTTGATTTTATTTAAATCCTCCTCAATATACTCATAACTAAAGGTATTTATTAGATTTGTAACCTTACTAGGTATTTTTATTGCATTCAGCGTTTTATCATTTCCATTTCTCGGTGTTTCATAGCTATAGCTTATAACTCCTATCTTTATCCCTTTTACATCTTGTATTATGTACGGCTTTTCGCTTAAATTTTCCCTTGTCCCCACCGCTTTAAGATTTCTTTTTTGAATCTCAGCTAAAGTACTAAAAACACCCTCACTACCCCTATCAATAGTATGATTATTAGCCGTAGATAAAATATCAAAGCCACAATCTTTCATAGCATCTACTAAACTACTAGGTGAGTTAAAGAGTGGATACCCTGTATATTTTTTCTCTTCGCCTGCTAAGGTAGTTTCTAAATTTGCAAGAGCAATGTCTGCCGATTCTATATGTGATTTCACATATTTAAAATTATTGTAAAAACTGTATTTTCCTATCGACTTATCGTACTGAGCTTTTAGCTGTTCATCATGAACTATTACATCACCCACCGCTACAATACTAACTTCAATACTGCTGGTGTCTTTAACATCTTTAATAGCTTTAGTAACTTCTATCTTTTCACTATCCTGGGTAATATTTTTACCCTCTTGTATTTTAACCCCTACATTTTTATTACTACTATAATTGTCATCCTGGATATTAATAATTATTGTACTGATAATGGTGGCTATAAAGATACATATAACTGCCAATATTTTAATAGACTTTTTCATACAACATCACCACTTTACATATTAATTAGATTAAATTCAATACATATATTGTACCATTTTTTATAACATATGTATTATTATTCCAATTAAACTCTCCCCTTTATTCCCCGAATATTATATATTTTATTACTGAATATGATATATAATTATATGGAAAATTGAATATAATGTTGTAATAGTGTTATTTTTAAAATATAGAGTCTACTATTTAATACACGTCATAAAAGGATATTCTGAAATTCCAGAATATCCTTTTATGATAAAAAAACTGAGGCATCTTAACTTGTTACATATTATTTATTAAATAACCACTTTTAGAGTACCATATCTATTAGACCCTGCATTAGCTACAAGATTATTATTAGCTATTTCCGCCGCTTCTTCTATGTTTTTAGCTTTAAACATTATAGTTCCACCATTTCTATTGTACCTTCCTCCACAAATTAAATACTTAGAAGAATGTTTAGCCTTTTCAGTACTTGAAGTATATATTATTTGCAAACTATCATTACCCTCTTGTGTATAATTAATCTTAACCAATAAATCCTTATTTTCCATTTGTTTACCTCCAATAATCCACTAAAGTGGTTCTTTAAAATCAAAACCCATCTGTTAATTCAATCTACTATAAAATATTATAACTATATATTTAAAATACTTTTCATGTATTTTTATTATTAATACTATAGTCACATTATAGCGAACATTTGTTCGTAAGTCAATAGGTTTTAACGTCACTCCAAAATATATATTCACAATATTTAATTTTCATTACAAATAATTTCTAAAGAAATATGGTGGTCCACGAAAAAATACAGACTTAGGGTATGTTTATACCCTAAGTCTGTATCCACTTCCCCAAACAGTTTCAATATATTGAGGTTCCGATGTAGATGCTTCAATTTTTTCTCTAACCCTTGCTATATGAACCGTAACAGTTGCAGTATCCGAAAGTGCATCAAACCCCCAAATTTTTTCAAATAATTCATCTTTGCTAAATACTCTATTTGGATTTTCAGCTAGATACAATAATATTTCAAATTCCTTTTGAGTTAAATTTACTTCAGACCCATTTATTAATACCTGTCTCCATTCTTTCTTTATTTCTAGCCCTCTTATTATAATTGTGTTACTTTTAATTGGAGTTGTAAATTTATTCTTTATTCTCTCATAGTTTCTTATATGTGACTTTACTCTAGCCACTAGCTCACTAGGATTAAATGGCTTTGTAATATAGTCATCTGCACCAAGGCTGAGCCCTTTTATTTTATCTATATCTTCTTTTTTTGCAGATACCAATAACACTGGAATATCTTTCTCTTCTTGCAAACTACGCAAAATAGTATATCCATCTATTTTGGGGAGCATAACATCAAGAATCAATAAGTCAAAGCCCTTTGTTTTTAAAGCATTTAAGCCATCAACGCCATCATTACATATTTGTACTTCAAAGCCTTCAAGCTCTAAATAGTCTTTTTCCAGTTCTGCAATACTTAAATCATCTTCAACTATTAAAATCTTTTTCATAATATCCCTCTATTCTTCTGATATTTTCCCAAACGATATCAAAATGCTTGTACCCTTATCTTTATGACCTACTGCCCATATTTTCCCTTTATGTCCCTCTACAATTTGTCTAGCAATAGCAAGTCCAAGTCCACTACCATTTGCTTCGCTTCTTGCAGAATCTGCTCTGTAAAACCTATCGAAAATTTTATTTACATCATTTTCTTCAATGCCACAACCGTTATCTCTTATCTCAATAATAATACTAGAATTAGTTTCCCTAAGTAGTATTATAATTTCTCCTTGCTCTTTATCCATATATTTACGAGAATTATCAATTATATTCAGTATAACTCTCATGAATCTTTCTCTATCAATTTTAACGTATTTTGATATCTTCAAGTCATTTTCAAGACGAATTTTTATGTTAGATTTCTCAAGTTCTAGTTGACTTTCAATAATACAATAATTAAAATAATCTATAATGTCAGTTTTTTCAAAATTAAAAGGCAGCTGACTCAAATCTAATTTAGAATATAAGAGCAAATCATCAATCATAACATCCATTTGTTCTGTTTTTGAATAAACAGTTTTTAGATACCTTTCTTGCTTTTCAGGAGTATTTGCCACTCCATCTAAAATACCTTTAACATATCCTTTTATCGAAGTTATAGGTGTTTTTAGATCATGTGATATGCTAGAAACTAGCATTGTCCGATTATCGTCGTACTTTTTTTTCAAACTAATGGAATCTTTAAGTTGTACTCTCATCTTTTCAAAATCAGCACACAAGTCCACAATTTCTTTGTCCCCCACTTCAATTATTTCAAGACCCAAATCCCCTTTACTGATACCACCTACCGCAGTTTTTAAAAGAGATAGTGGTTTTATTATTCTCTTAGAAAGCATATATGACATAAATATGTTAACCACTATAAACGTAACAATAAATACTGCAAGGATAAATAGAATAAGCACTTCAAAAACACCTGAATACTCAAAAGTTGGTGCCAATAATATTGCATTACCCAAAGCTTCATCTTTAAATTTAAGTTGAGCTACTTCCACCAGGTAATCTATATTATCAATTTTCACTAATTTTTTTTTAGATTTAGCACTACCCTCTATTAAGCATTTTTCTATATCAATGTTATTTACATCCTTAGAAGAATATATAACATTATTATTTTTAAGAATTATAAGATCTCCATTTATATTTAATAGCCTTTTGTATAAATCTTGTTGAACTTTTTTGTCTTCTAAATCACCAATATTTTGTTTCCATATAGAATTTCTAGTATCAGACAATTCCGTTTTTATGAATATAGATGTTTTAAAATCACCATAACTTATGTCCTTATTTAAAATTCTTGAAGAAACAAAAATAAATACAAAAGCCGCTAAAGCTGTAATCACAAAAGGAATTACTATAGTTATAGTATTGGATAGAATTAACCGTTTCTTTATATTCATTTTTCACCTCAAAATGGATTAGAATTCTTTTTTATCAAATAAATAATACCCTGCTGTAAAAAATATTATACCATAACTGAGCATCATCATAAACTTAAGAAATATTTGAAAAACAGGAATAGTTTCCATAATGAATAACGTATACCAGTTCATCATAGATGTAATAAACAAACCAGAATATCTATTTAAAACAATTCCCAGACCTTTAAACGTAACAAAAACAAAGATAGATAGGAAAAATACGCCTATTCCACTTTTAATTACATTTGTAAAAAACACAATAATTATTGATAATATTACCATAGGCATTAAAGTTACTATATAAGAAATTACAACTCTTATAAAACTTTGTAGCGTAAAGGAATTGGAATTAAAAAGAACACCCGCTATCATTGAAAAAATCATTACAAATAAAAGGTTTGCAAGTATAAATAACATAATTGCTGTTAACTTAGATGCATAAAATTTTAATCTCGAAATAGGTCTTGTAATTGCAATCTTCATGGTATTCTGTGAAAATTCTCCAGAAAAACTTTCTATGGTGACAAGAGCAGTAAATAGCGGCAAAATAGTATTCACCACTACAGCAAGTACAAGTATTGGAAATTCCATACTGGAAACTCCACGTATTCCAAAACCATTTCTTAGCACTACCATAGATAACTGTCCGAGTATTATGAAAATAAGCGATATAATAACTGCCACTAAAACTTTTTTTCTTTTGTATAACTTTTCAATTTCATTTATTAAAGAAGCTTTAAATTCTACCATTTCTTTCTACCTCACTAACAAAATAATTTTCTAGTGTTGCATAATTGTTTAATATATTTTTCATGGTATCTACATTAAGCATCCGTCCATTGTATAATACCCCAATATTGGTACAAGTAAGTTCTACATCGTGAATAAGATGGCTTGATATAAAAAATGTAGCATTTTCTTTCTCTACTATATTTTTTATTATATTTCTCATAGCAATCATTCCTTCAACATCAAGTCCATTTAAGGGCTCGTCTAGGATAATCACCTGAGGCCTTGATAAAATTGCGGCTGCTATTCCTAATCTTTGTTTCATTCCAAGAGAAAACTTTCTTGGTTTCTCATCTTTGTATTTTAGCATTCCTGTCATTTCTAAAACTTCATGGATCCTCTGCGCATCAACATTTTTATAATATCTTGAAACTTGTTTTAAGTTTTCATAGGCTGTTAAATAAAGATAAGATTCCGAAGTTTCTATAATGCACCCTACATTTTTCATTACCTCTGCGTATTCTTCCACTATACTATGTCCTAAAATTTTAACATCTCCACTGTCTGGTTTTATAAGTCCAGTCATAATTTTCATAGCAGTGGTCTTGCCCGCTCCATTAGGTCCTAAAAACCCAAATATCTCGCCCTTATGTATATCAATATTAATATCTGTTATACCTCTTCCATTTTTATATACCTTGGAAAGGTTTTTAATTTCAATAGCTTTCTCCATTTGCGCTCCCCCCCATTTACATTAAAATAAATAACAAGTCAATATGGTGGTTTTTGACTTGCTACTTATTTTCTTTTATTTATTATTAGTTAAATACCTTGTTGTACTGATCATCAGACATCATGCTTCCGCTTCTGTTTTCACCTGTGCTAAAGTATATATTGGCTGAAAATGTATTTATAGATATATTCCCTTGCACACTGTTTTTTGATGAATCATCAACTTTAAAATTCGCATTAAATTGATCATTTTCAAATTTACAATCAAACTTGAAGTCTTTTTTATTAGTTGCATATTCTTCATAGCCCTTTGCATATTCCTCATAATGTCTTCCACTAATACCTTTATCATCTATTGCAGTAACATCTACAAATTTTTCACCTATTTTAACAAATTTTCCTTCCTTTTCTATTAAAATATCTGTTTTGTATTTCCCTAAATATTTTTCAGGATTAGATAATTTACTATAATCTTTTTCTACACTTTTTTCTACTTTCTTACCAGTAAGGTCTGGTCTACTCACCTTAGTTGAGTTAACATTAGTTATTTTTACTAACATCTCGAAAGTTAATTTATGCTCTGTGCCACTTTCATCTTTACCAGAAATCACTCCACTACCAAGCACACTTTGAATGAATCCATCTTTATTTGTTGTCATATTTCCTTTAACTTCACTTACAAATACATCCTTTGTTATTTTAGGCATGGTACTATCCTTATTAGGATTATTATAATTATTACCAAATTGACTCTTAGCATAATAAGATACCACTGCATCAACGAGGGCTGGTATTTGGGATTCACTTAAAGAGCCCGATAGTATTTTAGTTCCATCTGCATTTTCAGTAACTACTACAGAGTCTTTTAAGTTTCCCACAAGAGCATCTGCAATTTTTTCCAAATCAGCAACTCCGTCTTCTTCAAAAGGGTTACTGAAAGCATCATTTTCGTGAGGGCTTGTAAATTCAGTTTCATAATAAACATTTTGTTCATCATTTTTATATATAGAACCTATTTTATCATTGTAGTTATAACCTTCTGTCTTAGTTATACCATGTAATCCTGTTGATACAGATTCCTTAGCTCCATTTTTTACATCCACTTTATCAATAGAATTTTCTGAATAAATAACTTTACTATTGTCCTTTATAATAAATGACATATCCATAGTATAGTTCGAAATTTTAGTGGCACAATTTTCTGCTGTATATTTTACAGAATCTTTAAGCTGATCATATCCACTTTTTGTTGCTACCTGAGCAATAGCTGTGGTTGTAAACATTATAGTGCCTATAACAAAACTTATTCCCATCATTGTTTTTTTCTTAAATTTCACTTTATAACATCTCCCGTTGCTTTTAATTAGTTTACTAACATGAAAATCTTTCATAATTCCATTTTAAAGTACATGTCTCTACTTTCTATAAACTAATTCTAAACAAAGTATAAACTTTTTATTTTTTACCCATTTCTATCGCCTTATCTGTACAACTCTCCATTGCTGAAATTACCGTACCCCTAAAATTATTCTTTTCTAAGCTATATACTGCCTCTATTGTAGTTCCTCCTGGTGAGCATACATTGTCTTTAAGTTTCCCTGGGTGTTCTCCAGTCTCAAGCACCATCTTAGCTGCTCCGAGCACCGCTTGTGCTGCCATTTTATAGGCCTTGTCCCTTGGCATACCTTTAAGCACTGCACCATCACCTAGCGCTTCAATAAACATATACACATAAGCTGGAGATGAGCCGCTTACTGCCGGAACAACATCCATAAGCTTTTCCTCTAATATCTCTGCCTTACCAAAACTTTCAAAAATATTTATTACTTCTTTCAATTCTTCTTTAGTTATATTTCTATTAGCACAGATTGCACTCATTCCCTCTCCAACCAGTGCTGGAGTATTTGGCATAGTTCTTATAACCTTTGCATTATCACCTAGTGTATTACTCATATCCTCTAAAGTTATTCCTGCAGCTATAGCTACTATAATTACTTCATTCTTTAAATACGATTTTATTTCATCAATAACCTCAAGATATTTATAAGGCTTAACAGCTAGTATTACTATATCAGAAAATTTCGCAACTTCCTTATTGTCATTAGTTACTATAATATTATATTGTTCTTTTACCTTATTTAAATTCTTATTTGATGGATTACTTGCCATTACACTTTCACTCGAAACTAATTTTGATTTTACTATTCCACCTATCATAGCTTGTGCCATATTGCCACAGCCTATAAACCCTATATTTTTATTCATAATTTAATTCCTCCTATGTAAATATTTTTATTTTGATTAATTATATCACTAAAATTCCTGTTTCAATAATCTTACCTGGAATACAATTCATAAAATTGGTTATAGTTAAAATAGAGATGTTTATTATTTGAGATCAAAACGCTTAATAATCGTTTTTAACTCAAAAACATAAAAGGAGGGGTAAATAATGTCACATAAAAACAACAAGAATAGTAAGGATAACAAAAAGGCAAACCCAAAAACAAAAAAAGAATTATCTAAAATGAAAATGGAAACTGCCAATGAAATCGGAGTTTCTAAAGAATCTAAGAAATTAGGAAAAGAAACAGAATAATTTTAAGGGAGATGTACTAGTACATCTCCCTTTTACTTTATAAATATAAATTATAATTGCGATTTTTCTTACGTTATTTATTAACTATTATCTTTCCTCAGCCATAAAATATAAGCCTAATATTTCTGGCCCTGTATGCGACCCTATTGCCGTACCCACGTAATTTAAAATCACGTCCTTGACATTCCCATGCTCTCTAACCAAAGATTCTAGTAGCAATGCGTCTTCCATACAATCCCCATGACCTATGGCTATAACTTGCTGTTTGTTTGGGTCTGTTCTTTCCTTGAATTTTTCAGCTAAAGTATGTATTGCTTTTTTTCTTCCTCGACATTTAGAAAAGGTGGTAAGTCTCCCTTCATTGTCCATAAGCAAAACGGGTTTTATACTTAATAGTGTACCAACGGTTGCAGCTGAACTTGATATTCTCCCACCTCTTTTTAGATGATTTAAATCGTTAACTGTAAACCAATGGTTAATCTTAAGCTTATTTTCTTCAATAAAAGTAACTATCTCATTTTTTGATTTTCCTTCTTTCAACATCTCATAAGCATAATAAACTAAAAGTCCTTGCCCAAGACTTGCACATTTACTATCAACTATACTTATATCTGCCTCTGGAAATTCTTCAAGTATAGTTTCTCTACCTATATTCGCACTATTTATAGTTCCGGATAGTGCAGAAGACATAGCAATATATATGATAGATTTACGATTGCGTACATACTTTCTAAAGACCTCCACATATTTTTCGCTATTTATCTGTGATGTAGTAGGCATTTCTCCTTCTCTTAAAGCATCATAAAAATCCTTACGAATAAAATTCTTCCCGAAATCATCCTGAATTGCTTCACCTTTAAAATTACATATTAACCCTAAAGCTACTATATTCTCTTGTTCAATGTACCCTAAAGGTAAATCGCATCCTGAATCTATTACTAAAATTGTATCACTAAGTGTTTTAGCCATAACTTTATTCCCCTTTGCAATTCTTATAAGTAGTATATTCTACTCTTCTATTATGTATGATTTATACAAACACCACAATACCCAAAAAAAAGAAAAGTATATATACTTTTCTTTATATCATCATTATAAATTATTTGCTATTCTACTATTTTTCCAATTTTTCTAAATTTATAATATCTCTTAGTTAGTAACGACTCTATAGGCTCCCCTATCAATCTATTAATTGACTCTTCTAGGTTACGTTTAATACTTAATGCCATCTCACCTACGTTAGTGTGTGCTCCACCTAAAGGTTCTTTGATAATTCTATCTATTATTCCAAAATTAATTAAATCTTGAGCTGTTATTTTCATTTCATTAGCTGCTTCTTTTGCACGACTTGCATCTTTAAATAATATAGTAGCAAAGCCTTCTGGCGACAAAATGGAATATATTGCATGTTCGAGCATCCAAACCTCATCAGCTACAGCCATTGCTAGAGCTCCACCGCTTCCACCTTCGCCTATAACTATTGAAATTATTGGTGTTTTTAAATTTGACATTTCCATAAGATTCCTAGCAATTGCCTCTCCTTGTCCTCTTTCTTCTGCACCTATTCCACAGTTTGCTCCTGGAGTATCTACAAGGCAGATTACTGGTCTATGGAATTTTTCTGCCTGTTTCATAAGTCTTAAGGCTTTTCTATACCCCTCAGGATTTGGCATCCCAAAGTTCCTCTTTATGTTTTCCTTGGTATTATTACCCTTTTGCTGAGCTATAACAGTTACAGATACACCATTAATTTCAGCTATTCCACCTACAATAGCTGCATCATCCCCATAATATCTGTCTCCATGAAGCTCCATAAAGCCATCAAAAATTAGATTTATATAATCAAGAGCAGTTGGACGTTCAACAAGCCTTGCAATACTTACCTTATCCCAGGCAGTTAAATTTTTATAGGCTTCCTTTTGCATATTATAAAGCTTAATTTCCAGCTGCCTTACTTCTTTTCCCAAATCTATATTTTGTTCTATTGCTAAATTCTTTAAATCATCTATTTTATTCTTAAGTTCATACATGTGCTTTTCAAAAGGTAAAGTTACCATAAAATCTCACTCCCTATCGTTGCTTTTAGCTCTTTCTATTAGCTATGAATGAATTTTTAATATTTGCGTTAAAGTATCTTTCATTGCCTTTCTATCCACTACCTTATCTATAAAACCCTTTTGGAGCAGAAATTCAGCCCTTTGAAAGTCATCAGGTAATTGCTGCTTTATTGTTTGTTCAATAACTCTTCTACCTGCAAAACCTATTAGTGCGTTGGGCTCAGCTATTATTATATCTCCAAGCATTGCAAAACTTGCTGTAACTCCTCCGGTAGTCGGGTCTGTTAGAACTGTTATATAAAGGCAGCCATTTTTATTATGCCTCGCAATCGCAGCACTAGTTTTAGCCATTTGCATTAGAGAATATATCCCTTCTTGCATCCTAGCTCCCCCTGAGGCTGTAAATATAATAATTGGTTTTTTAGCATCTGTTGCTCTCTCAATAGCCCTTGTAATTTTCTCACCAACAACAGACCCCATACTTCCCATCATAAAATTGCTATCCATCACTGCAACTACTGTATCATAACCATTTATCTTTCCTTCTCCAGTTATTACAGCTTCATTTAATGATGTTTTTTCATGAAAACTTTGAAGCTTATCTTCATATCCTTCAAAATCTATGGGATTGTCTGAGATCATATTCTTATCATATTCTATAAAAGTCTCACTATCTATGGTGTAATTTATTCTTTCTTTAGCACCAATTCTGAAATGAGTTCTACAATTTTCACAAGTCATTATACTATTCTCTAAATCCTTACTATAAAGAATTTTACCACAAGTTTGACATTTAACCCACATTCCGGTCGGAATATTAGGTTTATTCTCACCATCTTCATCTTGTAAACTTTTAACCTCAATATACCTGTTCTTTTTAAATATACGATTAAATTCAAACATATAGCTACCCCTTTCTAAAAGCATACCTAGTAATAAATTTCAGTATGCATTTATCTAGTTTTTAAATATCTTTAAATTCTTTACTAATAAAACTAGTATCAAATTTTCCTTTTATAAAATTATCATTATTTATTATTTTAAATTGGAAGTCTATGTTAGTATCTACTCCTTCTATTATAAACTCTCCTAAGGCCCTTCTCATTTTACATATCGCTTCTTCTCTGTTTTTACCATGTACAATGAGTTTTCCTATCATCGAATCATAATTAGGTGGTATTTTGTAACCTTGATACGCTGCACTATCAATTCTTACCCCATATCCTCCAGGAATATGAAGTGATTTTATTTCACCTGGACAAGGCATAAAATTTTTGGAAGGATTTTCTGCATTTATTCTACATTCAATAGCATGACCCTGAATTTTTATATCCTCTTGTTTATAAGAAAGCAATTGTCCCGAAGCAATCTTTATCTGAGCTTTAACTAAATCTACCCCGGTAATCATTTCAGTTATTGGATGCTCCACCTGTATACGGGTATTCATCTCCATAAAATAATATTCCCCATGCTTATCTAGTAAAAACTCTATTGTTCCAACATTTTTATAATTAATAGAGCTAGCCGCTTTAACTGCAACCGCACCCATCTGTTTTCTAAGTTCTTCTGTCATTACAGGTCCTGGCGCTTCCTCTATTACCTTTTGATTCCGCCTTTGGATAGAGCAATCCCGCTCACCGAGATGAATAACATTTTCATGCTCATCTGCAAGTATTTGAAACTCTATGTGCCTTGGTTCTTCTATAAATTTTTCCATATACATTGTATCATCACCAAAAGCATTTTTCGACTCTTCTTTAGCGGTATTATAGGCGGGTATAAGCTCTTCTTGTTTTCTAACAATTCTTATACCACGTCCACCCCCCCCTGCTGAGGCCTTTATCATTAGTGGATATCCTATTTTTTTAGCCCACATTAAAGCTTCTGCTTCAGTAGCCACAGCCCCTTCTGAGCCAGGAACTACGGGAACTCCAGCACGAATCATTATTTCTCTAGCCTTCACCTTGTTGCCCATATTCTCCATATTACTTGAATCTGGTCCTATAAATTTTATATTACATTCCTCACACATCTGTGCGAACTTACTATTCTCAGACAAAAATCCAAAACCAGGATGAATTGCCTCTGCACCTGTAAGCACTGTTGCACTTAATATATTTTGCATATTCAAATAACTATCTACAGATTTAGCAGGTCCAATGCATACAGCCTCATCCGCCATTTGAGTATGAAGAGCATTTTTATCTATCTCAGAATATACTGCCACAGTTTGAATACCCATCTCATTACAAGCCCGAATTATTCTTACCGCTATCTCGCCTCTATTAGCAATTAATATCTTCTTAAACATACTATTTACCTTCCCTGCACTTAAAATTATTAACTAAAATATTAAATACCTACGGCAAACGTAATTTCAGCTTCTGCCGCCTTTTCTCCATTTACTGAAGCTACTGCCTTTCCAATTCCAACAGGTCCCTTCATTTTGATTATTTCTACTTCAAGTTTTAGTACATCTCCTGGAACAACTTTTTTTCTAAATCTAGCTTTATTAATACCACCAAAATAAGCAATTTTGCCTTTGTAATCATCCATACTTAGTAGTGCTACCGCTCCGACTTGTGCAAGCGCCTCTATAATTATTACTCCTGGAACTACTGGTTCCGTTGGAAAATGACCTTGAAAAAAATACTCATTCATAGTAATATTTTTATATCCTACGGCTCTTTTCCCTGGTTCTAATTCCTCCACCTTATCTACAAATAAAAATGGATATCTATGAGGAATAATCTCTTGAATTTGTTTTATATTTAAAGTAGTACTTTTTATATTTTCCATATTAATGTCTCCACCTTTATTTTTTGAGTATTTTGAATAACGGCTGACCATACTCTACCATGTCACCATTCGATACTAATACTTCTACGACTTCCCCATCTACTTCACTTTCAATTTCATTCATAAGTTTCATCGCTTCTAAAATGCAAAGTGTATCTCCCTTATTAATTTTCGAACCAACTTTTACAAAATTGTTTGAATCGGAACCAGGAGAAGTATACATGGTTCCAACAATTGGAGATTTAACTATAACTAAATTTTCCTCAAGCATTACCTTCGCTGCATTTTCTATTGTGATAGCCATATTATTATCTTGTTTTTCTAAAGGCAACCCATTTACAGCTATATTTTCTGTATTTAATGAATCCCCAGTTACTTTTTCTACAGGTGCAACGTAGCTAGTCATTTTTTCTACTACTATCTGTTTCTCTTTTTTCTCCATTTTTATCATTATGCCTTCTGTCTCTATTTCAAAAGAGGTAAGTTGTGAATCACTAACGGTTTTAATTAACTGTTCAATATTTTTATAATCCATCATTATTTACCATCCCACTTTTTTAATAATATAGTAGCGTTATGACCACCAAATCCTAAGGAATTTGACATCGCATATTGTAGACTCTCTTTTCTTCCGCGATTTGGAACATAATCTAAATCACATTCTTCATCTGCCACTTTATATCCTATAGTTGCCGGTACAAAACCTTCTTCTAATGCTTTTACACAAACAATAGCTTCTATTGCTCCCGTAGCTCCAAGAAGATGTCCTGTCATAGATTTTGTTGAACTTACAGGTATTTTATACGCGTATTCTCCAAAAGCCACTTTTATAGCTGCTGTTTCAAACTTATCATTGTATGGAGTGCTTGTTCCGTGAGCATTGATGTAAGATACTTCTTCGGCTTTAACAGCCCCATCTTTAAGTGCCATTACCATTGCCCTTGCAGCACCCTCTCCGCTCGGTGCTGGTGAAGTTATATGATAAGCATCACAAGTTGATCCATAGCCCTTCATCTCTGCATATATATTCGCATTTCTTTTTTCTGCATGCTCTAAAGATTCAAGTATAACTATACCTGCACCCTCTCCCATAACAAAACCGCTTCTCTCTTTATCAAATGGAATCGATGCTCTTAGCGGATCCTCACTTTTACTTAAAGCTGTTAAAGATGTAAAACCTGCTAAAGCTAGTGGAGTTATTGATCCCTCTGATCCTCCAGCTATTATTATGTCTGCTCTTCCATCTTGAATCAAGTGAAAAGCGTCTCCTATTGCATTTGTTCCTGTAGCACAAGCTGTAACCACACTAGTACACATGCCTTTAGCACCATACTTTATTGCAATGTTTCCAGCTGCCATATTTCCTATTATCATAGGTATTAAAAATGGTGACACTCTATTTGGTCCCTTTTCCATTAGCTTATTTTGTTCCTTTTCAATAGTACCAATTCCACCTATTCCTGAACCAACTACTACTCCTAATCTTTCACTATCTATAGCATTTAAATCAAGTCCTGAATTTTTAATAGCTTCATCAGCTGCTACCATTGCATATTGACAATATTTATCCATTTTCCTGGCTTCTCTTTTATCTAAGGCAACTGTTACATCAAAATCCTTAACTTCTGCACCCATTTTACATTTATATTCTGAAATATCAAAAGACTTAATTACATCTATTCCACAAGTACCTTCTTTTACATTGTTCCAAAAGCTATTTACGTCATTTCCTATAGGAGTGACTGCTCCCATTCCCGTTATAACAACTCTATTTTTCATAGTGTGAAACCTCCTTAAAATCGTAATTAACTGTTGCTTTACTACATTACCATTCCACCATCTACATTTATAACTTGACCTGTTATGTATGAAGCTTCTTCTGAGGCTAAAAATGCTACTGCATTTGCAACATCCTCTGGACATCCCAGCCTCTTTAGTGGAATAGTACCCATTATAACATCCTTTACCTTGTCTGGAAGTACATCAGTCATATCTGTTGCAATATATCCTGGTGCTACTGCATTACAAGTAATTCCACGGCTTGCAAATTCTCTAGCAACTGCTTTAGTCATGCCTATTATACCTGCCTTTGCAGCTGAATAATTTACTTGCCCTGCATTTCCTGTAAGCCCAGACACAGAGGATATATTTATTATTCTTCCACTTCTTTGTTTAAGCATTATGGCCGAAACATGCTTTGTGCAATTAAAAGCACCCTTAAGGTTAATATCTATAACGCTATCAAAGTCATCTTCCTTCATTCTCATTAAAAGGCCATCTTTTGTTATACCAGCATTATTAACTAGAATATCTAGCCTTCCGAATTCTTCAATACATTTTTTTATCATATTCTCAACACCACTATAACTGCTTATGTCACACTTAACAGCTAATGCCTTAGATCCTAAAGCTTCTATTTCTTTTACTACTTCCTGTACTCCACCTACACTGTTTCTATAGTTAAGGACTACATTTGCTCCAAGTTTCGCTAGCTTTATAGCTATAGCTCTTCCAATACCACGACTTGCCCCTGTAACTACTGCTGTTTTTCCACTTAACATTAATCTGCACTCCTTTATTCTCTCCATAATGGTTCTAACTCTTTAGATGTTCTATTGCTTTATTTAAAGATGCCAAATCTTCTACATTCACCACTGTCAGTTTTCTATCTATTTTTTTAACAAATCCACTTAATACCTTCCCTGGTCCTATCTCTACAAAGGTATCCACACCATCTTTTATCATATTTCTTATAGTTGTTTCCCATAAAACAGAACTCATAACTTGAAGTTTTAAATTATCTTTTATATCTTCCCTACTCTTTACATAATCACCATTAACATTGGTCATTACTGGAATATTAAATTCTTTAAAACTTATATTCCTCAGTTCCATCTCTAATTTCTCTGCTGCTGGTTTTAGCATAGAAGTATGAAAAGGTGCACTTACGGATAAAAGCATTGCTCTTTTTGCACCCTTTTCTTTAGCCAGAGTGCAGGCAAGTTCTACTGCTGCTATTTCCCCGGCAATTACTATTTGTCCTGGACAATTTAAATTAGCTATTTCTACTATTCCAGAAGTTCTTGCTTCACTACAAGCTACTTTGACTAAATTAGCATCTAATCCCAAAATAGCTGCCATAGTTCCTATCCCTTCTGGCACTGCTTCCTGCATGAACCTTCCACGTTTTTTAACAAGCTTTACAGCATCTCTAAAATCCATAGCCCCGCTACATACAAGTGCTGAGTATTCTCCAAGACTAAGACCTGCAGTTACATCACATTTAATGCCACATTCTCTTAATGCCATAAGTGCTGCAATACTAGTAGTCAAAATAGCTGGTTGGGTATTCTCAGTTATATTTAGTTCTGATTCTATGCCTTCAAAACAAAGTTTACTTAACTTAAAATTAAGTTCTTTATCTGCTATATTAAATATATTTTTACATACCTCTATATTCTCAAATAATTCCTTGCCCATACCAATATATTGGGCTCCCTGTCCCGGAAAAATAAAAGCAGTTTTACTCATAATTTTCCTCCTATTTTATTTATTACTTGATTTCATATATGTTAAATAATATTATCTTTTATCTAAATTTTGTGATGGTCTCTTCTGCCTCTTTAAACATTTCTTGTATAATTTCACTGCAGCTTTGTTCTTTCTTTATAAGGCCTGCAATTTGTCCTGCCATAACAGATCCCATGTCTACATCGCCTTCTTTTACTGCTCTTGGAAGACATCCTTCACCTAATGCTGCTAATATCTCGAGTGGAGCGTTTTCTTTCTCAAGCTTTTGGAATTGTCTTGATAACTTATTTTTTAAAACTCTAACAGGGTGTCCTGTAGATCTTCCTGTCACCACTGCATCTATATCTTTTGCAGCTAATACCTTCTTTTTGTAGTTTTCATGAACTGTACATTCATTGGCTACTAAGAACCTTGTACCTACCTGAACTCCCTGTACTCCAAGCATAAAGGCTGCTGCAAGACCACGTCCATCACCTATACCGCCTGCTGCAATCACAGGGATAGTTACTCCATCAACAACTTGAGGAACAAGTGACATAGTTGTAAGTTCACCAATATGTCCTCCAGATTCACAACCTTCTGCTATAACTGCATCTGCTCCAGCTCTTTCCATACGCTTAGCTAAAGCAACAGATGCAACTACTGGTATTACCTTAATTCCATGCGACTTCCAAAGTTCCATGTATTTTCCTGGATTTCCAGCACCTGTGGTAACTACCTTAACTCCTTCTTCACATACAAGATGTGCAATTTCCTCTGCATTATCACTTAAAAGCATTATATTCACACCAAAAGGTTTGTCTGTTAATTTTTTTGCTTTTCTTATTTCATCTCTTATATAATCAACCGGTGCATTAGCCGCTGCTATAATACCCAAGCCCCCCGCATTAGATACTGCTGATGCTAAACTACTATCTGCAACCCAAGCCATTCCACCTTGTATTATTGGATATTTCACACCTAATTCTTTAAAAAATACGGAATTAAACATTTTACCCCTCCTTTATTCCTTAACCCATATAGTTAGGGTCAGATAATTATAGAAAAATGCTCAGTATTTCAGCTCTCTAATTATCTAACCCCAAATTACTATTATTTCATTTTTGCTTCTATATATTTAACAATTCCCTTTACATCTTTAATATTTTCTATATCTTCATTTGGAATTTCAATTTCAAAAGCTTCTTCAAGGGACATTACAATTTCAAATATCTCAAGTGAATCTACTCCTAAATCATCTGCGAAATTTGCCTCCATTGTAACTTCTACCTCGTCTATTCCTAATTGTTCAACTATTACATTTTTAACTTTTTCAAATATCATTAATAATTCCTCCTAAAATTTTATTTGTTAATTGTCCATTCTATTAATGCAGCTCCATAGGTTAATCCACCGCCAAAGCCTACAAGTATAATTTTATCTCCAGCAGTAAGTAAGTTCTTTTTATTCATTTCGTCTAAAGCTATAGCTATACTTGCTGCTGATGTATTGCCATACTTATCTAAATTTATATAAAATTTATTTTTGTCAGCTTTCAATCTTTTAATAATGAAATCTATTATTCTTAAGTTTGCTTGATGGCAAACCACGTACTTAATATCCTCTAGTGTACAATTATTTTCTTTAAGAATTTTATTTATACTACTTTCAATAACCCTTACAGCAAATCTAAAAACCTCTTTGCCATCCATCTTTAATGTTGCTTTAAAATCTTCATTTCCACTTATAAAAGTGTTTTTTACATCTACAGTTGGACAAGTTAAATAATCACCCTTGTCACCCTCTGAAGATGAATTTACAGAAATAATCCCACGCGTACCACCTGCTTCAATTACTGCTGCGCCTGCACCATCTCCAAATAGTACACAAGTGTTTCTATCTGTCCAATCAACAATCTTTGATAGCACCTCAGCACCTATTATTAAAGCTCTTTTACATTGACCTGTTCTAAGAAATTGCATTCCTATATTAATGGCAAATATAAACCCCGAGCATGCTGCTGATATATCAAAAGCCATGGCATTAACTGCTCCTATACTCCCTTGAACTATACATGCCGTAGCCGGAAGGAACTGATCTGGCGATGTACTTGCAAGAATAATAAGGTCTATATCACAAGGTTTAACCCCTGCATCCTTTAATGCCTCTAATGCCGCTTTTATGGCTAAATCCGAAGTGTTTTCACCTTGTGATATATGCCTCTCCTTGATACCAGTCATAGAAGTTATCCATTCATCAGATGTATCTACAATTTCTGATAACTGATGATTAGTCATAATGTTTAGAGGAGCATAACTTCCCGTACCAATTATTTGTACCTCATTCATTTCCTAATCGCTCCTTTCATTAATTTTCTAACTTATAATTTTCTTTAAAGAAACAATTTAATTTTTCAAGAGATTTTATAAGTATCTCTTCTTCTTTATCATTAAGCCCATCTATAGTTGCGTGCACCATGTCAGAATGAAATTTATCATGTATTCTGTAGGCTAACTTTCCTTTTCTAGTAAGAGCAATCATTACTGACCTTCTATCTTCTTCTCCTCTTTTTCTATCTACATACCCTTTTTTTAAAAGTTTATTAATAGCTGTAGTAAGAGTTCCTAAAGTTATTTTAAGTTCTTGGGATACTTCTGTCATAGTTCTATATTGGTACATTCCTATTGCATCAATAGTATGAATTTCTGTTATTGATAGATCATTAAGTACACCTTCTTTAAGTGCTTTCTGCTCTATTTGCAATATATCATTAAATGTCTCTACTAGTAGTTCATTCACAACTACAACAGATTTACTCATATTTATCTCCATTTCTCATACTCTAATTTTTTATATGCTTTGATAATCAAAGTATATCCATGCAATAGTTGTTTGTCAATATATTTAACAAATTTATGTTAAATAGTATTTATATGTCTGTATCGAAATTTAAAAATGGAGTTCTGCATTTGTAATCAGCTCATTCATTAATTCCTTAACAGAAGTAATCTTATCAACCTTATAAGCATTAGTTCCAACGAAAATAAGTCCTTTATCTAAATTACCTCTTACTGCTTGTATTAATGCTTCCGTAATACAATAAGGCGTTTGTTTTGGATTGCATTTTTTTATACATAACGAGCATTTTTCTACCTTGCAACCACTTTCCTCCACTATCTTCATAAATTTATTATCAAGAGCTCTTCCAGGCATACCTACAGGACTTTTAACTAATTTTATATCTTCTTTTTTTGAGTTTATATATGCCAGTTTATAATCTAAGCTAGCGTCGCATTCATCTGTAGCAACAAACCTAGTAGCCATTTGTACCCCTGCAGCACCTAGTTTTATAAATTCTGCAATATCTTCTCCAGTATAAATTCCCCCAGCAGCTACTACAGGGATTTTTTTATTATACTTTTCTTCAAAAGGCTTAATTGCTTCGATAACTTCTTTTACTATTTCCTTTAAATCCTGAGCTGTATTTTCTACAAGTGATTCCATAGAGAACCCAAGATGTCCCCCCGCTTTAGGACCTTCAACAATTACTAAATCTGGTGCACAATTATTTTTCTTATCCCACATCTTCGATATAATTGTAATTGCCTTTGCTGATGATACTATAGGTGCGAGTTTTGCTTTGTATCCTTTAGCTATTTTAGGTAAATCAAGTGGAAGACCTGCACCAGATATTATTAAGTCTATTCCTTCTTCTAAAGCAATCCTTGTTATTTCTTCATAATTATTCATAGCCACCATAATATTTATCCCAATAACACCTTTAGGGCTGAGATTTCTAGCACATCGTATTTCATTTCTAAGTGCCCTTTTGTTTGATTCCCTTGTATTAGTTCTAAAGTCTTCTTCTCTATACCCAATTTGAGCAGTAGATATTATCCCAATTCCGCCTTCATTTGCAACAGCTGCTGCAAGACCTGAGAGTGACACCCCTACTCCCATACCACCTTGAATTATAGGTACCCTTGCTATTAATTCTCCAATTTTTAAAGGAGGTAACTTCATAATTATCCTCTCCCTTTACTTTGATTTTCAAATAGTTTGATAATCAAAGTATATATTTTTCTATATTATATGTCAAGATAAAAATATTTTATAACTGTTATAAGTTTTTTATAAAATAATTTTATGTTTTTATACCTTTAAGTATTTGCAATATGGAAAAAAATATTTATTAATTTAATATTTGTATTGTTATAAGTAATATTTGTATTATAATTAAATTGTTATAATAGATAATTATAGTTGTATTAAAAATACAAATTTCTTTAGAAAGGATGAGTTGACTTGATTCGTATCATAGCCATTACAAAAGATTTAAATGCAATCTATGATTTACCTTTAAAAGATTTATCAACAGAAAACATCCTATGGTACTGGATGGATTTTAACAATCCCAATGAAGAAGAAATATCCTTACTAGACACTTATTTTCATTTTCACCACTTGTCCATAGACGATTGTGTGTTTTCATTTAATACCCCAAAGCTGGATTATTATGATAAATATAATTATTTTGTGCTTAATGCTTTAACTAAAGATACTTTAAATCCTGTAGAAGTTTCTCTTTTTGTAGGCAATAATTACATCGTATCTTTTCATAGCACGAAGTTAAATGAATTAGATGAAGCATGGACAAGGGCAAAAACAACTAAAAAAAATTGGGATAAAGGCCCTTCTTTTATTGCCCATCAAGTATTAGATGAAATCGTTGATGGCTTCTTTCCGGCTATTAATAAAATTGAAAACAAATTATCTGAAATCGAAAATAATGTTGAAGGAAAGCCAACTAAAGACTTACTTGATGAAGTTTTTGGGATGAGAAGCGACTTATTAAAGCTCCGAAGAATAGTAACTTCTATGCGTGATTTATTATATAGAATATTAAACTCGCAGCGACTTGAAGGGTTTCATGAACACAAATTATACTTTTCTGATATTCATGATCACTTAATTAAACTTTCGTATATGGTCGATTCTAATAGGGAAATGACGTCTGATATGCGTGATAATTATTTATCCATAAATTCAACTCGTATGAATCGACATATGATGGTTTTAACTGTTATAACAAGTATCTTTATACCACTAACGTTTATAGCCGGCGTTTATGGTATGAATTTTAAAAATATACCTGAACTTACCTTTAAATACGGTTATTTTGTAGTTTTACTAATTATGGCTATTATTGCAGTAGAAATGTTTTTATGGTTTAAACGCAAAGGATGGTTTAATGTATAGCATTAAAGTGAATTAAAAAAATTATTGGATATGGGGTGTTATTTATGAATAGTAAAGATACTAATTGTCAAAGTTGTGGAATGCCTATATATAAGGATGAAAAAGGTGCAGGAACTGAAGTTGATGGAAGTTTAAGTGAAATATATTGCAGTCATTGTTATAAAAATGGTGAATTTACTTTGCCTGATATTACTGTAAATGAAATGAGGACACTAGTAACTGAACAAATAGTAGCAATGAAAATCCCTAAAATTATGGCATATTTTTTAACAAAAAATACTCGCAAATTAAAACGGTGGAAAAAATAGTATAAAAAAGCTTCTAAATAAGTATACTTATTTAGAAGCTTTTTTATCTGCTCAAACGTCCCTATTAAAAATAATCATAGAAAGGAAGATGTTTTATGTTTAATATTTTTAAGGTAAACGGTAAAAAAAACATTATTGCTCTATTAATTAGCATTTTATTAGCACAGGGTATAGGTTTATTAAGTGGGTTTTTAAGTATGAGTCCTACTAATGCCTATGAAAATTTTAATAAACCATCTTTTTCTCCTCCAGGGTGGGTTTTCCCTGTAGTATGGACAGTTCTATTCTTTTTAATGGCTGTTTCGGCTTATAGAATTTGGATGAGAGGTAAATCAGGAGTGGATGTATCCAAAGCACTCACTTTATATGGTATTCAGTTATTCTTAAACTTTCTTTGGTCCATTATATTTTTCAGATACAGACTGTATGCATTAGCTTTCTTAGAACTTCTTGTATTATTAGTATTCATTCTTTTAACTACTTTTGAGTTTTATAGAATAGATAAAACTGTAGGTTATCTTATGGTTCCTTATATAGCTTGGGTATCATTTGCTGGAGTTTTAAATTACACTATCTGGATGCTTAATTAAGATTTTTTACTTATAATCCGAAGGCGTGCCCCATAGTTCCTGGCGATTAAATAGTGGATAAATCGAATTAAATTTTACATAAATAGGAGCTTTGTCTAGAGTAAAATTTTCTACGAAAAATTCTCTGTCGCCATATCTAATTGCCTGTAATGCCAGCGGTAATTCTTTAACAAAAATGCTATTTCGCACTGCTGACATTACTAGGTTCTTTTCTTTATCTACCATAACATTAACCATAAGGGCATACTCATTATTAATAAAAACCCATTCTGCCAGCACTTCATCCCTCATGTCACTTATTTTTTCATAATCATATTTTTCTGCAATAGTCAAAAATAATTCCCCTGTAATATCTGAATGAGTTAGGGTATGTTTTCTTGGTATAATAGGTTTTGTTTCACCTGTTCCCTTTCCAAAAGTAACGTATAACTTCTCGGGATTTAGTTTTTTCAAAATTTTCCCTCCATAACATAAATATACTGTATATAATATGAAGTTAATCCTTTTTATGTTCTGAATTCTGTATACCTTTTGCATAAGCCATATTTTTAGTAATAATATAAAATGCCACCCAAAAGGATGGCAAAAAACTAATGTTCATTTATAAATTTAATATTACTGCATTGGCTTTTGAAAATTTTGAGACTTCTGATCTTTAATTTTCTGTTTACCCTCCTCAATAAATTGAGCATCCTTTGTCGATAACATATATAAAACTTCTTCAAGTTCGCCAACATGCCTTCTTTCTTCATCCGCTATATGCCCTAATACTTTTTTTACCCTTTCATCAGTTGTAGCCATTACATGAGCTTCATAACCTATGATAGCTTCAAGTTCTCCAGCAATGTCCACACGAATTGCTTGAGCTAGCTCTTCCTTTGACATTTGCCTTGGAAGATTTGCAACAAATGGATTTCCTAATAACGCCATAATATTTTCCTCCTTTTTAACTATAAATATATTTTTAGCCTCATATAAAAATATTATTCATTTATAAATTTAGGGCATCATAAATATTAAAACATGTGTTATCATATTTTTTATATGCTACAATCTATATGTATTAAAGAAATAAAAGTAGTTATGATTGGAGTATTCAAAATGAAAAAATTTAAAAAATTTTATATAGAAATTACAAATGTATGTAATCTTTCCTGTAGCTTTTGCCCTAAGACACTTAGAGTTCCTGAATTCATGAGTATAGAAACTTTCAGGAAAATATTAGATCAAATAAAACCTCATACAGATTATATATATTTTCATGTTAAAGGAGAGCCCCTTCTACATCCGAAATTAGATGAATTTTTGGATTTAAGTTATGAAAAAGGTTTTAAGGTTAATATAACTACCAATGGTACACTTATAAAAAAAGTTAAGGACAAAATAATTTTAAAGCCCTCACTTAGACAAATTAATTTTTCCCTGCATAGCTTTGATGGCAATGACGTTGTTTCTGATAAAAATGAATATGTTAATAATATTATTTCTTTTGTAAAAGAAGCTATAAATACAACAGATACTCTATTTTCCCTAAGATTATGGAATCTAGATGTGGATAATAACACAAATCACAAAAATAAGAAAAATAGCGAATTGCTTTCTGTAATTGAAAATGCCTTCGAGTTAACATATAAAATTGAAGAAGAAATACATCCCGGCCGGGGTATTAAACTTTGTAATAAAGTTTATTTAAACCAAGATCATGAATTTCAGTGGCCAGATCTAAAAGTAGAAGAAGACTATAACCCTTGTTTTTGTTATGGTCTTAGAAACCAAGTAGCCATATTAGTAGATGGCACAGTAGTACCTTGCTGCCTTGACGGAGAAGGTGTAATTAACCTAGGTAACATTCATAAAACTCCTTTTTCTGAAATAGCTTCCAGCAAAAGGGCTAATAACATTATAGATGGTTTTTCCAGAAGAGAAGCGGTTGAAGAATTATGCAGAAAGTGTGGATACATAAAAAAATTTAAATAAAAAATGTGGATTAATATAGCAATAATGGAGATACTATCATTTATAAGTTATAAAAATTCACAAGTAAAGGGTGATAAAATGAGAGTGCCAAATCATATTGGAATAATACCCGACGGAAATAGAAGATGGTCTGTGGGCAATGGGCTATCAAAAGATAAAGGATATTCCTTTGGGCTAGACCCCGGTTTGTCTTTGTATAAAATTTGTAAAGATGTGGGTGTAAAAGAAATAACTTATTATGGGTTTACTACTGACAACACAAAAAGGCCACCCTTGCAAAGAGAAGCTTTTGTTAAAGCTTGTGTAGATGCAGTAAAGCTTTTAAGTACCCAGGATGCTGATTTATTAGTAGTTGGAAATAGTGACTCACCTATGTTTCCTAAAGAACTACTTCCATACACTTCCCGTAGAACCTTTGGAAAGGGCGGTATAAAGCTAAACTTTCTCGTGAATTACGGTTGGGAATGGGATTTAAGTAATCTTGACAAAAATAAAAGCAGCAAAAGAAGTAATATATTTAATTGTATAAAAACCAATGATATTTCTAGAGTAGATTTGATTGTTCGTTGGGGTGGAAGAAGGCGTCTTAGCGGGTTTCTGCCGTTACAATCCATATATTCTGACTTTTATGTTATAGATGACCTGTGGCCTGATTTTAAACCAGAACACTTATCAAAGGCTTTAAATTGGTATAATGACCAAGATGTAACTCTCGGCGGTTAAGTTTTTAATTTTTAGATAGATATGGTTTTAAATAAACTATATCTATTTTTTTATACCTTAAATCATGCTATCATTAGACTAACGTTATTATATTTTATTTTCTTAAAGGAGTTTTTATGGTAAACGAAAAAATAAATTGTTATAAATGCAAGTATTACTATATTACTTGGGATGCTTCTTTTCCTAAAGGTTGTAAATTTTATGGTTTTAAATCTTTGAATTTTCCAAGCTTACTAGTAAAACAGTCCACGGGCTTCCCTTGCGTAAAATTTACACCAAAATAAAGCATACAACTAAGTACGGTGATTAATACCTTTAATTGTATGCTGTATGAATCTAGGAAATACTAATCTATAAACCCACTATTTTGATCAATTACCTCATATGCATAGGGTTCAATTTCTTGTTGTATTATACCTCCATTCTCATTAAGTCCTGTAACTATTGTAGGTATATTTACAAGCTTACTATCTATGCCTTCTGTTTTAACATACTTATCTAAACCATTCACAAATTTATCAGATTCTTCTTTAACTAATTCTCTCCCTTTAATACGTCTCAAAATCCAAGTCTCCTTTTAGATATTAGGCTATCCATATACAAATACTTATATACCTACTAATTTATTTAGATATATTAAACTCAGACGATTACGTTTCTAAAAGAGATAATTTTTATTCGTTTTTATTATAATTATTATTTTGTTTTCTTTACAACTTTATGAAGCACACCAGCTAATTGTTCTAAAGTATAAGGTTTTTTAATACAATCCATAAACCCATAAGCTCTACAATCATCCATTACACCGTCACTACTATATCCACTTACTACTATTGCATGTACATTTATATCAAGCTCTAAAAGCCTTACAATGGTTTCTTTTCCACCCATGCCTCCACGTATTGTAAGGTCTATCATTACAGCATCAAAAGTGTTGTTCTTTGTCATTGAATTTTTATAAGCTTCAATTGCCTCCTCTCCATTTTTTGCTAGTTCTACCTGGTATCCTAGTTCCATAAGCATAAGCTTGTTAATTTCTCTAATATTTTTATTATCATCCATTACCAATACTTTACCAGTGCCTTTTAGTACTTTTTCATGTTTAACACGATTTATAATTACTTGTGGCTCTGAAGCAACTAAATAAATGTAAAAGCTTGTACCGACTAATTCCTCAGATTCTACGAATATATATCCATTATGCTTAGTAATTATTGAATAACTAGCTGCAAGCCCTAGTCCTGTACCATTCTCCTTTGTAGTAAAGTATGGTTCAAATATTCTATCTATATTTTCTTTAGGCACACCCTTCCCTTTATCTCTTATTTTAATCATTACGTATCTTCCTTGCTTTATATTATTTTTATTGTTTTCAATTATGTTTATATTTGTAGCACTTACTTCAATAGCTTCTCCCTTTGCCATGGCTTGGATTGCATTTATTAATAAATTATTAATAACTTGGCGTATTTGACCTTCATCCACTTCTACGTGCCATAAATCCGATGCTATTAAAAATTTGCATGTATTATTAGAGCCGCTTAATACCATATTAGCGGTGTTCTTAATTAAAGTTTTTATGTTTATATTTTTTTTAATTGGTATACCCTCTTTTGAAAAATTCATTAATTGTTGATTAAGATCCTTTGCTTGAATTGTTAATTTTTCTATTTGTGAAAATTTCTTATGAATATTATTAGATATTTTATTAGTACTTATATTAAAATATGATTTTATAATAAAGATATTCCCTAATATTATAGTTAATATATTATTAAAATCATGAGCAATCCCAGCTGCAAGAATGCTCAAAGAATTTATTTTCTCAAGTTTCACTAATTGTTCTTCAAAAGAATTTTTCATTTCTTGTATTTTTTTTTGCATTTCATCTTTTGATACTAAGTACTCACTTATATCATTAATAATTACTCTTATTTCATTACAATTATTGTCTTTATCAAATATTTTGTTAAAAATTAATTGAAAAAAGCAAGTCATTTCACCAATTTCAATTTTTCTAACTTGTTTCTGTTGATTATAGCCACTTCTAATAAACTCCTCAGTCTTTATATTAAGCCATATTGGTATGGCAAATTTATTTTCATTATTAACGCTAAATTCCAATGTATTTATCTTTGCAAGTATTTTTTTTGCTTCACTATTCAAGTAATTAATTTTAATATGTTTATTAAAACATATTATTGGAATAGGTAACAGTTCATATTCATTAAATGTAATTTCTTCACTTAAACCCATTATTTTAATCTCCCTATATAATAATAATTTTTGTATTATAATATATTTTTTAAAAGGCCTTAATACAAACTTAAATAAAATTATTATTTATTATGTAAATATAAGTATATTATACCATTATTTATATTTATTGTACCTATTTATTTGAAATTTAATTTGATTTGTTTATTGGTAAAAAATGAAGTAGCGATAACAACTTTTATATTATTGTTATCGCTATTTCATTTATTTAAATATTAATTTTAATTGATGAATTTATTGCTCATCAACTCTTACTTCCGACTTGCGTTTTTTCTTCTTCATATCAGATGCTTCAATAGTATCTGGTTTTTTAGGTTTATTGTCTTTTTCCTTTGCAGGTGTTTTCATTTCTTTATATGGCATAAAATCACTCCTTTATAATGTATTTTTTACTTTTGTTATAATTTTATTCATGGATTTATTTTACCGTACGTATTTTTCAGGATTTTGAGGCTCTCCATTTACTCTAACTTCAAAATGTAGATGAGGTCCTGTGCTATTCCCGGTACTTCCCACTTCTCCTATTTTTTCACCTTGTTTTATATTTTCACCTATTTTTACATTTATAACACTACAATGTGCATATGTAGTTTCCATACCCCCAGAATGGGAAAGCTTTATTACCTTGCCATATCCATCCTGAATGCCAGCAAAAGTTACGGTACCATCTAATGCGGCATTTATTGTCGTCCCTAAATTTGCTGCAATATCAACTCCTTTATGCATTTTTCCCCAACGCATACCAAAATTTGAACTTATACTACCTCTTGATGGACTGATTATATTAGTGGCCGTAAGACTTGTTGAGTTATAGCTTCCTACTAATATTTCTTTATTTTGAACTTTAGCTATAACCTCTTCTTTTAATACCTTTTCAGAAACAATATTATTATTGAGTACTATTATCTCAGTAGTAACTTTTTTTGTTCCTTCTATGCCTTCCTTTTGAACCTTACTGACACCCGCTTTTAATTCATTCGAAGATTTCGTAATTGTACTAGGGTATATTTTATGTTCTTTTATTGTACCACCTACTACTTTTACGGTTATAAGTGGCTTTTTAGCACTATCATTATATTTTATTAACGCGCTTATAACCTCATCGCTTCCACTTAGGTCTCCTAATTTAATTTTAGCAGGCTCATAACTAATTTTATTTTCTATCTCTATATTTCTAATACTATCCATCGCAGTTTTCTTAGAATAATAGTCTTTTACGGAATTTAAAATTTGTTTTCCCACCTTTTCACTTGCCACATATGCTAATTTTCTATCATCAGCTTTCATTAAAAGTACTTCTGCTACTATATTGAACTTTTTTAACATTACTCCTTTAAGGTTCTCTCCACTCAGAAACACATCATAATCAACTACTCGTTCATTATCTAAAGTAAAATCCTGTTTTATAATTACATTTCCATATTTAGATCTAATTTCGCTTTGCAATTCACTATATATCTTATTAAATTCCTTTTTAGTTTTTACAAAAGTTATGGTGTTGCCTCCAATTGAAACTTTATAACCACTAAATCTATAAACATTGAAATACAAAATATTAGCAGTAACTATAAATGTTATGATTATCACACATATAGTTGTTTTGTTTTGTTTTAAAATATTCACTTTATACCTCCCATGCACTTACTTAATATGCCCTTTATTTATAATAATATACATTAATGAAATATATTTTTTATTTCTTTTTTTAGCTATATGGTATACTATAGGTTGAATAATATAATTTTTATAAGCTAAGGTATTGTAAATAATTTAAAATCATAGTTTTATAATATAAAAGAAAGGTAGTGACTTTATGAGTACTTTCATGTTTAAGAATGAAAATTTTAAATATACTCCTGTGAGTAATATTTTTATAGATAAGTTCATGCCTAGAGCTAGGGGAGAATTCGTTAAAGTTTATCTTCTTGGGCTAAAGTATTGCGCCTGTGGAGAAATAGGTGCAACATCTTCCGTTATTGCAAATACACTAGGGCTTCTAGAAACAGATGTTGTTAATGCTTGGAACTATTGGAATGATGAGAACCTAATTAAAATGACTGCCATTGATAATATGGGTAACTTTAATATTGATTTTTTAGATTTATTAGATATTCCAACTGATAACACACAAAGTATAAATTTAATTGAAGAATTAGCCAATGCTTCAGTTAAGGGTATGTTACAGGATATTGAAAAACTAATAGCTAGACCTCTTTCTCCAAAAGAAATGACGATGTACCTAAGTTGGCAAAAGGATTATAATTTTGCCCCTGAGTTAATACTTCTGTTAATACAATATTGTGTATCAAAAGGTAAAGTAGACTATAGATATATAGAAACCATAGCAATTGCATGGCATGATGCTAATATTAAAAATATTGAAGATGCACAATCCTATATAAGAAAACATGAGGATAAATGGATAAATATAAGAAAAATATTAAATTACCTAGGAATAAAAGCTCCAGAGATAATGAAACCTCAAGAACAAATATTAGATAAATGGATAAATGTTTATAAATTCTCTCTTGACGTTATATTTAAAGCTTGCGATATATGTTTTGCAAGGCTTAACAGAGCAGACTTTAAATATATTGATGGCATTTTAAATAGTTGGTTTAAAGATGGTATAAATTCTTTAGAGGATATTGAGAAAAAAGATAAAAAACGTATACTCACTACTAAATCCACTACTGCTGGTGTAAAACCTGCCAAGGGAAGCTTTAACGATTATGAACAAAGAGCCTATGACTTCGATGAACTCGAAAAAAAATTACTAGGATGGGATAATAATGATTAAAGGGTATCAAACAAAAATATTAGCACTATATGATAAAGTAAGACTCGAAGAAGAAACTAATTTTAGAAACAGAAAAGCTCATATAGAAAAGACTCATCCTGAAATTATTGAAATAGATAAAAAAATAGGTAAATTATGTATAGAATTATCTATTAGTGCCATGAAAAGCATTAATAATAGGGATGAGTACTTGCACACTTTAAGGGAAAAAATAATGGATTTAAGAATGAAAAAATCTGAACTACTGGTATCTAACGGTTTTGATATGGATTACCTCAATTTACATTATAAATGTGATAAATGTAGAGATACAGGTTTTATTGGAAATGCTAAATGCTCTTGTTTTAAGCAGAAAGTTATAGATGTTTATTACACTGGTTCCGAACTTAAAAACATGTTAAAAATCCATAATTTTGATAATTTTAAATTAGACTTCTATCCTTCTAAAAAAAATGATCTTCAACCAGAGTCTCCAAAGAAAAATATAGAAAAGATTTTATCTAAATCTATGAAATTTTTAAAAGATTTTGATACCTCAGATGAAAATTTATTATTTTATGGTGGTCCTGGCACAGGGAAAACTTTTTTGTCTCATTGCATTACAAAGGAATTAATGGACAAGGGCTCTTTTGTGGTATATCGAACTGCTGAGGAACTTATAAAGGGTTTAAAAGAAGTTCGATTTAATGGTGACACTTCTTTAGAAGAACTTCTAATAAATTGTGACCTTCTTATTATAGATGATTTAGGTACTGAGCAACTTTCAGATTTCACTAAAATGGAGATGTTTAATTTACTTAACACAAAGTTATTAAAACAAAAGAAAATGCTAGTTTCTACTAATTTAACTCTTGAAAATTTATTGAATACTTATTCCGAGAGAATAACTTCTAGATTACTGGGCAATTTTACTGCTTGCAAATTCTTTGGAGAAGATATAAGAATAAAGAAAAATCTAAGTAAATCAAAATGATTTACTTGTTATTATAAAGAAAAAGTACAAATTACTATAAATTATAGTAATTTGTACTTTTTTTCATGAAACTTAAAATATTATAACCTTACTTATAATTTTTCACAAAAAAAAGTCCTAAACAAATGTTTAGGACTTTTTTTGGAGCTAGCAATAGGAATCGAACCTACAACCTGCTGATTACAAGTCAGCTGCTCTACCGTTGAGCCATGCTAGCAAACATATGGCGACCCAGAACGGACTCGAACCGTCGACCTCCGCCGTGACAGGGCGGCACTCTAAC
>NZ_JAENWM010000036.1 GCF_016650035.1 Clostridium sp. | reverse complement strand
GATAGAGAAAAGTGTTTTAGCGAATACGGTAATTTTAAGATGCTTCATGATAAAGAAATTAATAGACTATTAAGTAGTGACAATAAGAAAATATCAAGCATGGGAATATAAAAAAAATAAGGTTTTGATATGAGCCTTTAAACTATCGTTAATTTATCCATTGGGATAATCGGTAGTAAAAGTCTTAGAGAAGTCATTTAGTTTTTATATGTTGTAATTTATAGTTTTTATATAAATGAGAGTATAGGAGAAGATAATGTATTTAAGAACCCCATGCCTTTAGGCGTGGGAGTATCAGATAGTATAATGAATAGGCATATTAAATATTAGGGTGGTGTTTTTTTGGAGTACATAAAAGAAATTAATATAAATGAGGCAATTATTCATGTTTTAGATAACAATGCGGATGAACCTATATTGAATGAATATGCCCTAGAATTAGATGAAGAAAAATATAATTTTCTACTTAAACATATTCAAAAATGTTTAAAGGATGAAGAAATAAAATATGGAATTTTTAATGAAGACACAAACATAGTAAAAGACTTTTCCCAACAATACTTAAACGGTGAGAATAACTTACTTTCAGTATCTAAGGAACTGGCAAAACAGATGTTTGTTTTAATGAGGACAAAAGGGAGTATCCCTTCATGTGACTTAATAGTGGTATCTTTTACTACTGAGTTTGGACCAATCCTTGGTATGTTTAAAATGGATTATATTAAAAATTACGTTCATACTATCGAATTTGTAGATAATAAATTAGGAATTGATATAGTGCCACAGTTCACTGGTCTCCCTGGTTCGGCTCAAAGGATACAAAAATGTGCTTTTATAAAACCAATCAGAGAAGAAAATAATTTTGACTTAATGATTATTGATAAAAAAAGTAAAAGTAAAGAAAATGAAGAATATGGATCTGATTATTTTACAGAAAATTATTTAGGCTGCACAACATTTGACAACCAAAGAGATGTTACTAAAAATTTTGTGAAGTCAGCTGAAAAATGGACTCAAAATACTTTCCCTGAAAATGCTGATAAAGCAGAGGCTGTTAGAAGTACTATTAAAAGAAAACTGAGGGAAGAGGACAATTTAGATATTAGAGAATTGTCAGAGGAAATGTTTCCTGAAAATAATGCTACTGGGGAAAAATTTGTTGAGTTTATAGCAGAACAAGGGATTTCCGAAAATATTAGTCTTGATAAACAGTGGATAGATAAAAGACTTAAAAGGGTAAGACTAAAAATTGATAAAGACATAGATTTATATGTAAATGAAGAAACATACAATGATAACAGTCGCTTTGAAATACAAAGGAATGGTGATGGGACCATTAATATGGTCATCAAACATGTAACTAATTACATAGAAAAATAAAGATGAAAAAGTATATGTTACGCGTATTGCAATACGAGTAATGCGTTCACTTCGCTAAGAACTTCTAATAATATTTTTAATTAAGCTGCTAAAAAACATAAACTCGCTGTCGCTCAAACATATGTTTTTCTAAACGCATCTTATTTAAAAATATGATAAGAAGTTCTAAGGCTTGTTCAAATGCATTATACGTAACATATACTTTTTTTTGCGTATAAGAACACTAGAATAATAAAAAAACAATAAACAAAAGCACCTAGTATAAATACTAGGTGGCTTTAGTTTATTAAAATTAGTTAGATGAATTAGCAGAACCTAAAACATTAGTGATTTTACCTTCAACTAATTTAGTAATGTTCTTTCTTGCTTCTCCAAGATATTTTCTTGGATCTATTTCACCAACATTTTCAGTAAGAACTTTTCTTATTGAACCTGTCATAGCAAGTCTTAAATCAGTATCCATGTTTATTTTACAAACAGCCATAGAAGATGCCTTTCTAAGCATTTCTAGTGGAATTCCTTTTGCGCCTTTCATTTGTCCGCCAAATTCATTGATCATAGTAACAAAACTTTGCTCTACTGCAGATGCGCCGTGAAGAACTATTGGGAAGTTATGCAACCCAGCTGCTTCTAATTTTTTAGTGATTAAAGCTAATCTTTCAAAATCAAGTTTAGCTTCGCCTTTAAATTTATAAGCACCATGGCTTGTTCCTATAGCTATAGCTAGTGAATCAATACCAGTTCTAGTTACATAATCTACTGCTTGTTCTGGGTCAGTATAAGTTGCATCAGCTGCAGAAACTGAAACAGCATCTTCAACTCCAGCAAGCTTTCCAAGTTCAGCTTCAACTACAACGCCTTTAGAATGAGCAAATTCAACTACTTCTTTAGTTGTTCTTACATTTTCTTCATAATCAAGATGAGAACCATCATACATTACTGAAGTAAATCCTGAAGCTATTGCAAGTTTACATTGAGCAAGATCAGAACCGTGATCTAAATGAAGTGCAATATCAAGACCAGTGTCTTCTATAGCTGCCTCAACCATTTTTCTAAGGTAAGTAGGTCTAGCATATTTCATAGCGCCGCCTGATACTTGAAGTATAACAGCTGACTTGTGAATTGCACAAGCATCTACAACTCCTTGAATTATTTCCATATTATTGATGTTAAATGCACCAATTGCGTAATTTCCTTCTAGAGCTTTTTTAAACATATTAGTAGTAGTAACTAATGCCATGTTAATTCCACCTTTCAAATTTTGTAAAAGGGACATACATTGTCCCTTTGGGACATTTTATGATATAACATAATTATAAGCTATAAATCAACTAATTTCTAATCTTTTATTATAAATTATGAACTTAAATTAAAAAACATTGCTTATAGATACTTTTTCATGATACATGATTTTATCTATAAGATATTTCATAACATGTACAGTGGCCAGGCCCTCTGGCTTATCTTTGATTTTTGTATATTGAGTTAATTTTAAAATCTCACTGTCTAAATAATTTAAGTCTTCATGATGAATATAAATGGTTAAAAATTTAGATGCTTTTTTCCATTCATCAATATAAATTAGTGATAAATCGTATGCATCTTCATAGTTCTCTTTAAGTATATAGTTTTCTAGCTGAGAATTCAAGTCTTGCAAATGGTTGCAACTGCGATTTATAGCATTTGTAGATATAAATATTCCTATAAGCATTATAACAAAAAGACACAAAGCTATTATAGCGTTTTTCATTTATAAATTTTCCTTTCCTTCTTTAAGTTGATAATAAAACTTGTTTTTAGAATCTAATGTGCCTATAAAAACATCTTTTGCACTTGAAATGTTATTTTGTTTTAGTATAGAGTTTAGCCAAGTGTCATCTTTACCTAAAAGGTTCAAATTTTTATAATTTATATTACCATCCATAATCAGAGGTATAGGTAATAACTCTTGCTCAGTTTTCATTTTTAAGTCAGCTTTAGTGACAGCATTTTGCTGCGTTACTGGCATTATGGATAGTTCTCCGCTAGTCTCTAAAATAGCATATTGAATATCTGATATATTAAAATACCCCTTTAATCTTAGTTCTTCTAGTAAATCATTAATATTAAATCTTTGAGACCTAAGCTCACTGATATCAATTTTGCCATTTCTAATTAGTATACTTGGAGTGCCTGTGAGTATTTTTCTAGCCTTTTCACTTTTTAGTTCAATATAGGAAGTACCTACTTGTAGAAATAGTAAAGTAATTATTGGGATAATAGAATGTAGTAATGGTATTCTTGTGTCTGTCATGGGAAAGGTTGCAAGCTCAGAAATCATTAGTGCAATTACAAGCTCAAAAGGCTCAAGTTCACCTATTTGTTTTTTGCCCATAAGTCTCATAATAAATATTACTGTAAAATATAAGAAGAAAGTTCTGATTATTATAATAAACGTAATATCACCTCATTAATATATTAAGTATATTTTCCTTCTAAATTCAAAAAATATAAGGGGTACATGATACATTTTTTGAAAATTAAAGTATAATAGTAGTAAACACCGAAAAATAGGGGATGATGGTATGAATAACTTCAATATAGAACTTAAAGATGGAAGAACGGTTTTAGTTCAAGAGGGAACTATATTAAATGATATAATTAAAAATAATAGTTTATTAAGTGATATACCAGTAGTTTTAGGTATGGTTAACAATAGACTTTATGAGCTAGGAACTAGTATCAACGAGAATGGAATTTTTGACACTGTTGATATTAAAACTAGAATTGGAATGATGACATACGTTAGAACACTTCAGTTCGTGTTAATAAAAGCAGTTACGGATTTGTTTCCTAGTGCTAAAATTAGTATTGAGCATTCTTTAAGTAAAGGTTTATTTGGAGAGATTCATAAGACTCCTACGCTAGATATTGATGATATTTATGAAATAAAAAATAGAATGAACGAAATAATAAAGGCTGATATTCCTATAAAGAAAATAGGCATTTCAAAAGAGAGAGCGGTAGAAATTTATGACAAATATGATATGCAAGATAAAGTTGTGCTATTAAAATATGTTAATTCAGAAGAGGTGAAGCTTTATGAATTAGATGGTAGATATGACTATTTTTATGGCCCCATGGCTTATTCAACAGGCATATTAAAAACCTTCGATTTAATATACTATGAGCCGGGATTTATATTAAGATATCCTACTAGTGCCTTCCCAAATAAGATTCCTAAATTTCACAAGCATGAAAAACTAGCTAAAGTATTTCGTGAGGCAGAGCAATGTGGCAAGATACTAGGGGTTGGAAATGTTGGTGCACTAAATGATGAAGTAGTAAAGGGTGACATTATTAATATAATTAGAGTAGCAGAAGCACTTCATGAAAAGAAAATTGCTTATATTGCAGATATGATTAATAAGAGGGATAAGGTAAAGATAGTTCTTATAGCAGGGCCATCTTCCTCAGGAAAAACTACTTTTTCAAAGAGACTAGGGATTCAATTAAGAGTCAATGGCTTAATGCCTGTATTTATTTCCTTAGATGATTATTTTGTTGATAGGGAATTAACTCCAAGAGATGAGAATGGGGAATATGATTTTGAATCTATATATGCACTAGATCTAGAGCTTTTTAACAAGGATTTAGAATTATTACTAAAAGGTGAAGAAGTTGAAATACCAAGTTTTGATTTTAGAACAGGGAAAAGGGAGTGGCACGGAAATAAAATAAAAATGCCTAATAATGGTGTTATGATTGTAGAAGGAATACATGGATTAAATGAAATATTAACTTCGTCCATAGCTATGGATAGTAAATTTAAAATATATATAAGCCCACTAACACAGCTTAATTTAGATGACCACAACAGGATTTCTACAACAGACGTAAGAATGACAAGAAGAATAGTGAGAGATTATTTATCAAGAGGATACGGCGTTGAAGATACGCTTAAAATGTGGCCTTCTGTAAAACGTGGCGAGGAAAAAAACATTTTTGTGTTTCAAGAACAGGCAGATGTAATGTTTAATTCTAGTGTAGTTTATGAGCTTTGTGTGCTTAAGAAGTTTGCACTAGCAGAGCTTGATAAAATCGGACCTGAAAGTCCGGTATATTATGAAGCTATTAGATTAAAAAGTTTTTTGAATTTTTTTCAAGAGGTAGATAAAGATTTGGTACCAGATAATTCAATAATAAGAGAATTCACCGGCGGAAGCTGTTTTTATCAATACTAAAATAAGCCATGAAGGTTCGGCATGTAGGATGTTCCAATAGTAGGACATTCCTACATGCTTATTATTTGGTTGCTAAAGAATAAGATTTGTTATTGCGAGGCAAAATAATTAATAATTGTTTTGTATTGTGCAGAGAGAAATTAGGAGGAAACTAATGAAAAATTATACTGCGTTTGATATATTAGGTCCTATTATGATAGGGCCATCAAGTTCTCATACAGCAGGCGCGGCTAGACTTGCAAAGGTTGCGTCTATAATTGCGGGGAAAAACATTGCATCGGTGCAATTTATTCTACATGGGTCTTTTGCTAAAACTTATAAGGGGCATGGATCAGATAAAGCTCTTGTGGCGGGGATTTTAGGAATGGATCCTTGGGATGATAAGCTAAAGGATTCACTAGGAATAGCAGAAGAACTAGGGCTATTTGTAGAATTTATACCAGGAGATTTGGGGGATGTTCATCCTAATACAGTAAAATTTATCATAACAAAAAAAAGTGGGAGAATAGTTGAAATTGTAGGGTCATCTGTTGGGGGAGGGAATATTTTAATATTTGAAGTTGATGGACAACCAATTGCATTTAGGGGTAACTTCCCAACGATTATAATTAGTCATAAGGATATTCCAGGTATGATTTCAAAAGTTAGTACGGTATTGTTTGATGAAAATATAAATATAGCAACTATGAATGTGTATCGAAACAGTAAAGGGTTAAATGCAGCTATGGTATTTGAAACAGATACTATAGTGCCTAAAGGTGTATTAGATAAAATCAAATCTTTGGGAAATGTTTACAATATAAAAGAAATATCACCAGTGCTACAGTCCTAAAACCCATAGAAAACTGTAATATAAAGGAAAGCAAGGAGGGAAGATTGTGTTTGCAAACAAAGGAATAGAATTATTAAGTATATGTGAAGAAAAAAACATACCGATATGGGAATATACAATTATGTGTGAACAGGAAGAAAGTGGACTTACAAGAGCTGAGATTATTGAAAAGATGAGGGCAAATCTTAATATAATGAAGGAAGCCGCGGAATATGGACTTACAAATGAAACTAGATCAATAAGTGGGTTAATAGGTGGAGATGCTATTAAGCTGAATAGGTATTCCAGTTCTGAGAATACACTTACGGGTGAATTTATGGTAAAAGCAATGGCTAGAGCTGTTTCTTGCTCAGAGGTGAACGCAGCCATGGGTAAAATAGTTGCGGCACCTACAGCTGGGTCCTGTGGAATAATTCCAGCAGTAGTTATTACAGCAGGAGAGAGGCTCCATAAAACTGAAGAGGACCTAATTAATGCCTTGTTCACAGCTTCTGGTATAGGAATTATAATAGCTAAAAATGCTACATTAGCAGGAGCTGAAGGTGGATGTCAAGCTGAATGTGGATCTGCTGCTGCCATGGGAGCTGCAGCTGTGGTAGAAATGATGGGTGGTACGCCTGCTATGGCATTAAACGCAGCAGCTATTGTGCTAAAAAACATATTAGGACTAGTATGTGATCCTGTAGCTGGTTTAGTTGAGGTGCCTTGTGCTAAAAGAAATATAGCTGGAGCGGTAAGTGCTTTAACTACAGCGGATCTAGCTATGTGTGGTGTAACTAGTAGAATTCCTTTTGATGATATGGTAATAGCTATGTATAAGGTAGGAAAGCAAATGCCATGTGAATTAAGAGAAACTGCTATGGGTGGATGTGCTACTACCCCTACAGGTCTAAATCTGGCAAAGGAAATTTTCAAGGAATAAATTTATATGTATATATTATTAAAATTATGAGAGGTGCATTCCAAAGGGATGTACCTCTCTTTTTTAAAAGTAACCTTTAAAAACATAATGAATAGAATAATAAAGAAGATAAACAATTTAATGGAGGAACAAAATGCAATTAAAAGGTAGTAAAACGGAAGGGAATCTTCTCAAAACGTTTGCTGGAGAATCAAGAGCAAGAAATAAATATACATTATATGCAGAAAAAGCTGAGCAAGAGGGGTATGAGTATGTAGCCTCTATTTTTGAAGCCACGGCAAATAACGAAAAGGCTCATGCAAGAGAAGTTTTTAATAGGTTTCTTAAAATGAACAAAAGTACAGCAGATAATTTAAAAGCGGCAGCAGAAGGAGAAGCTTTTGAGACTGACATGTTATATAAACAATTTGAAACAGAGGCTAGAAGAGAAGGCTTTATAGAGATTGCAGATTTTTATAAAGAATTACAGGAAGTAGAAGAAAGTCATGAGATGAGATATATGAAAATATATGAAAATCTTGTGGCAGGAATGATGTTTAAGAGAAACAAAGAAGTGAAATGGCAATGTATGAATTGTGGGTATATTCATATTGGAATGGAAGCACCAGCTATTTGCCCACTATGTAAGTTTCCAAGAGCTTATTTTAAAATATATTGCGAAGATTACAAATAGGAGGAGTGAACATGAAAATTTATTACCCCACCTACTATTTAGTACCAGTGGTACCTGTAATGTCTTTAGATGATGAGGATTACAATGATAGATATAGGGATATAAATACAAATATTTTTGCAGACATTGATGAAGAATATGTGAATGAAAGTACAAAATAATGATAGCTTGGTGTTTTAAATGAAAAAAACCTATATTTTTATGCTTCTTGTAATTTTCTTATTATTTATAAGGACTTCTTCAAGTTTACTAAATACAATGATATATTCTATAGCTATAGTACCACTTGCTATTTTGCTGGGAGATCAAACTACTAAAATATCAGATTATATAGGACAGAAAAAAGGAGGACTTTTAGCAGCCACGGTGGGGAATATTCCAGAGCTTATGATGGGAATATGGTCAATAAAGTATGGGATGATACCGCTTGTTCAAGCTTCTTTAATTGGATCAATCATAAATAATATGCTTTTAGGCCTTGGAATTGCAGTGGTATTTGGAGGATTTAAGTTTAAAGAGCAAAACTTTAATAGCATAATAGCACGTACTAACTTTAATATGTTATTACTAGCAATGTCATCTATGATAGTTATAGCAACGCTAAATAGGTATTCTGTAGTGTTAGATGCAGTAATTATATCAATAAGTGTGAAGGTTGCGTTTCTACTCATAGGTATTTATATCTTAGGATTAATATTCTCATTATATACCCATAACAATTTATTTGTTATTAGTGAGTATATAGAAGAGAAAAAAAGCACTGTAAATAAGAGTGTTATCGAAAGTGCGATAATTTTAATTTGCATATCTGTATTACTTTACTTTACAAGTGAAAAGTTGATATACAACATTAGAGATTTTACAAAAGACTATAATATATCACAAGAGTTCATCGGTATAATCTTAATTCCTCTCCTTGGCAATATAGGGGAGAATGTTTCTACTATAATGTGTGCAATGCAAAACAAAGTAGACATGAGCTTAGAAATAGCTATAGGGTCAAGCATTCAAATTTCATTGTTTGTTACCCCTGTGCTGGTAGTATTTTCGTCGCTTATGGGACTTAATATGACCCTGTTATTTCCTGTATTCCATATAATAATGTGTGGTATAGCGGTAGGAATGTCATTTTTAGTGTTTCAGGATGGAAAAACTTATTGGCTAGAAGGAAGCATTTTAATTACTTCTTATATGATAATTACACTAGCCTATTATTATATTGTCTAGGCACATGAAAGTAAATTACCGAATATTATATTTTTATGTACTTAGCATAATTTTATCTCTAGAATAATATACTTAATGGATATCAAGACTATAGGGTGATTATTTGTCACACAGAAGGGTTATACAAAATCATTACAACGATATAAATAATCTGGCAGATATGTTGACTAAATTAGTTAGTTCTTATAGGCTACTCATAGGTGGTGCGGATGAATTAAATAAGATCGCACTTTCTAAAAAGAGTGATGTTAAGGATGCACTTAAAAGAGCGGATAATTTGGGCGATATTATAGATGAGGCAATAAAAGTATTAGATGGCGCAAGCTATAGTTACATGTCTTACTGTAAAATGAAAAATGAAATTATGAAGTGCAAGCTTCAAATAGATTATATAGAGACAGAGATCGAAGAAGATTTACAGTTAAAAGATTAAAGGAGAGTATGATAAATATTAAACTGGTACCTATAGAGTAGACACTTATAAAAAAAGTGTTTAAGCTGTAGGTGCTTTTTTTCTATAATTAAATATATAGCGACGGGTGGTAAATTTCATGATGTTTTATTGTTTTATAAATAGTGAAAAAATAATTGAAGGCCTGATATTGTTGTTATGTAACTTAGCAGATGAGAAATAAAAAAAATGTCTAAATATAGTGAAATATGATTACGATTTTGAGAAAAAATGGTATAATGAACTATCTGAAATGATAGTTAGTTAATTATTATTATTATTAATATCTAAAATAGTATCAAGCTTATAGTATAGGGGGAATTTTAATGAAGAAAAAAAAGTTTACAATAATTGTATTGATATTTGTTGTATTTATTGGCTTTGTAGGTTATGAAATATATTTTAATAAAACAAGATCGACCCAATCCATGTTTAAAGATGAAGATTCAATAGAGTACATGTCTAAGGTGGATTCTCAATACTTCTATATCTATAAAGATAAAAAATGGCAAAAGGAATTTATTAAAGGGGTAAATATTGGAGCGGCGAAACCAGAGTATTTCCCGGGGGAATTTGGCATAACTAAGGAAGATTACTTAAGATGGTTTAAGTATATTGGTGATATGAATTCAAATACCATAAGAGTATATACCATTTTAAAACCAGATTTTTATAATGCTCTTTATGAATACAATGAAAGTGCGGAAAAACCTCTATATCTTATTCAAGGAGTATGGGTTAATGAAGAAGATATGGCTAAATATAAGGATGCATATAATCCAGTAATTGTGGATAATTTCAAAAAGGATATACAATCAGTTATAGATGTGCTTCATGGAAATAAAATAATTAAAAAAACACCTGGACATGCTTATGGAATTTATGAAAAGGACTTGTCTCCCTATGTGATAGGGTATGTTTTAGGTATAGAATGGGACCCGGGGTTTGTTATTACAACTAATGATAATAACAAAAGCAAGGTTAATTATGATGGCAAATATCTATATAGTAAAGGAGCTTCACCATTTGAAAATTTCTTGAGTGAAACTGGAGATTACTGCATAGATTATGAAACTGAAGTTTACAAGATGCAGAGGCCAGTAAGTTTCACAAATTGGGTGACAACAGACATGCTTAGCCATCCAAATGAACCATTTGAATATGAAGATGTGGTTTCAGTAAATACAGAACATATAAAGAAAAAAGATAGTTTTAAAACAGGACTTTTTGCATCATATCATATTTACCCATATTATCCTGATGCTATGAATTATCAGAAAGATTATATAAGTTTTAAAGATAGTAATGGCAAAATAGATACGTACAAAGCTTATTTAAAAGACTTAAAAAAAGAGCACACCATGCCTATTTTGGTGGCAGAGTTTGGAATACCAGCATCTAGGGGTAAGGCACATGATAATATTTATATGGGATTTAATCAAGGAAATGTTTCAGAAAAAGCTCAAGGTGAAATGGATACATTTATGTTAAAGGATATATATGAAGAAGGTTATGCGGGAGCCTTGGTATTTTCATTTCAAGATGAATGGTTTAAGAGAACGTGGAACACCATGGATTTAGATTTACCTAATAGAAGGTCTTATTGGAATAATCAGCAGACAAATGAACAGCATTTTGGATTATTAGCCTTTGATTCAGGTGAGAGTGAAAGCGCCAGTTATGTAGACGGAGATATATTGGAGTGGGAAGGTAGCGTTCCCATATCTGAAAATAACGGGACGCAGCTTTATATGAAATCTGATGAAGCCTATGTTTACTTTATGGCAAAAAGCTCAAAAGCTGATTTCAATGTAGACAAACTAGTTATTCCCATAGATACAGTGCAAAATCAAGGAAATCTTAGTTATAATGGAATGAATTTTAATAAAGCCGCTGATTTTATAATATCTATAAATGGAAAAGGAAAATCTCAAATACTTGTAGATCCTTACTATGACAGTTTTCAGTATATTTATGGGGAAAAACTTAATGAGATTCCTCAGGTTAAAGAGTATGATATGAAAAATAGTGGTGTCTTTGTGCCTATGTATTTATGCGTGAGCAGAGAAATTTATTTGCCACAGGATAAGGTTAAACTACCTTTTACTAAATACGAAACAGGAAAACTGCAGTTTGGCAATGGAAATCCTGAAAGTAGTGATTATAATTCCCTTGCAGATTTTACGATAAAAGGGAATATAGTTGAAATAAGAATACCTTGGCAGCTTCTTAATGTAATGGATCCATCAACAAAAATGATTATGGATGATTTGCATATAGATGGGATAAAACCAGTTAAAATCCAAGGAATAAGTGCTGGTGTAGGGGTTCTAGAAGATAAGATTTCAATTAATAAATTAAAAATGAATATGTATAACTTAAAAGAATGGGAAATACCAATATATCATGAAAGATTAAAAGCATCTTACTATATATTAAAAGATGCTTTTAAAAAATATAAATAAAGGGGCAAAACTATGAAAAAAAGAAGAAGTTTAATAAAAATTTGTAGTGTAATAGCAGTAATTTTAATTATAGCAGCCTCTCCATTTATAAGTTGGAAGATTAAAGCATCAAAAACTCTTGAGGTAGTAATAATTGATAAAACAGTTCCTGATAACACCTATAGAGAACATAAAGGTTTTATGTGGATATTAAATAATTTAAAGATTAAAAATGGAGAGTCAAATACCACATTTAACTATGATAGTGATTACTACGGATTTTTTCCGCTGGAAAATGAAAAATATAGAATAAGAGAGACTCCAGAAAACATTGGAAAGCCAGACCTTATTTACCTTACGGATACCTATGGAGTATATAAGGAAGATTTTTATAAGAATAATGCAGCTGGGAATAGGTCTGAAATTATTTATGGAGGGACAAAAGATGCGGAAGTAGCTAGCGTTAAAAATGCATTAGACAATAATACCATAATAGGGGAATTTAATATTTTAGCTAGTCCTACAGATAGTAAAGTAAGAGAAGAAATACAAGGTATATTTGGGGTGGAGTGGAATGGGTGGATAGGAAGATATTTTCCTGATCTTTCAAAAAAAAACACTGAAATACCTAATTGGATGAAAGAAAATTATGCAATGCAACAGGGAGAGAAGTGGGAATTTAAAGGGGATGGCATAGTTTTGACAAGCACGAAAGATGAAATCATAGTACTAAGGCGAGATGTGGAACTTGCAAAGGGACTTAATAAAATAAACTTTATAGAAAGTGCAAAAAATGAATTTATGGTTAAAAATAATGTGAATTATTATTATTGGTTTGAAATAACGAAGGCAGATAAAGATTCAGAGGTTCTTGCAAGTTATAAGCTAGATGTAACAGAGGAAGGGAAGGAACTACTTAGCACGCATAACTTGCCATCAGAATTCCCTGCCATAGTAAGAAAAATAGGTTCATATACAAGCTATTACTTTGCAGGCGATTTTGCAGATAATAATTCTACACCTAAAATTTATAACGCCTCTGGAGTACAATTATTTAATAAAACCACAACATTTGACGAAGATTCAAATCAAAATTATTTTTATTGGAATGTATATTACCCATTAATTGAAAATGTTTTAAAAAATATAAATTAGAGTGGTGAGAAAATATGTTTTCAAACAATATTAAATCATTTATAATACTAAATATATATGTTTTGATAATAGTAGATATAGTTTTATTACTAGCTATTTATTATGAGATTACCGTGGATAAAATTAAAAATTATAAATATGAAAAGGCTATGAATCTGTTAAAACCTAAAGTTTTAGCTTATATTGAAAATGAAGACAAGCTACAAGAAGTGGGAAAATCATTAAAAAGCAATTTTTACCGAAATGTAGTAATAGATATAATGGTAGATTACAGCGAAGAAAACAATGTAGATATAAGTGAAAAATTTATAGTGCTTAAATTAGATGCTATTTTAATTAAAAAAATTCAAAGAAAAGTTTCTATAGTTTATGTAAGAAAACTTGCATTTATGAGAGTGGAAACGGCTTACAATACTTTAATTGAATTGGCTGAGTCAGAGGATTTGGATATAAGTTACATCAGTTTTTTTGGCTTATCTCTTATAAAGCTTCCAGAGGGTAAAACAGAAATTGCAATTAAAAAATTAGTTGTTTCAAGAATTATAAGTGATAGAATTATAGAAATTCTCAGTAGGTATAATCTTAAATTTGAAGAATGGTTAAATCTATTAGAAGAAGAAGAAACCATAGAAGGAAAAGCTGTTTTTATAAAAAATATAATGGTAAAAGAAGAGATTAAAAATGAAATTAATTCGGATAGACTCCTAAAATTCTTAAAGGATGAAAGTGAGGTAAAAATAGCTGCTATTATTGCTCTTTGTACTAGCAAAAATGAAAAGTATATTAATGAACTTATAAGCACATATGAAAATGAAGAAAAATGGCAAGTAAGAGTTGCGGTTGCTAGGGGTCTTAGCAATTTTAAAATTGAAAGAGTAAAAGATACATTGTTAAAAATGACAAAGGATAGTGAATGGTGGGTAAGATATAATGCAGTAAAATCTATTGTGGCTATGGGAGAAGAAGGATTATTTACTCTCATTGATTTGTCCCTTGAAAAAGAAGATAAAAAAGTATCAGACTTAGCCTATTATTTTTTGAATTCCAATAAACATGTATATAATATTGTAAAGAATTTAGAGGTGTAATTATGAATATAATAATTAATATAATTTCAGTCTATAGTAAAATAATACTTTTTTACTTTTTTATAATAAGTATGTTTTATATAATTTTGATTCTTTTATCTTCTAGGAAATTAAGGAGTTTTGTTAAAGTTATAAATAATGATGTTACCATAATTAGCAATTATACTAAACCTATATCAGTAGTAGTTCCTGCGTATAACGAAGAATCAACTATTATAGATAATATAACTTCACTTTTAGAATTGAATTATCCTGAGTTTGAAATTATAATTGTTAATGATGGTTCAAAGGACAAAACCTTAGAAAGCGTAATTGATCATTTTGAATTAAGAAAAATAGATGTAGAAATAAATATGCAGGTGGACTGCAAGGAAATAAAGGCGGTATATGGTTCTTTTATATTACCTAACCTTGTGGTGGTAAATAAAGAAAATGGAGGAAAGGCAGATGCCTTAAATGCAGGTGTGAATTTATCTAGGTATCCACTTTTCTGTGGTATAGATGCAGATTGTATCATAGAAAAGGATGCATTACTCCGAATAGTAAAACCATTTTTGAAATATGAGGATACTATAGCAGTAGGCGGCATAGTTAGAATTGCTAATGGGTGTACTATAAAAGATGGCAAGTTATTACAAGCTAAATTACCTAAACAAGCTATAGTAAGGTTTCAGATAATAGAATATTTTAGAGCTTTTTTAACCAGCCGAATCGGATGGGAAAGAATAAATGCATTACTTATCATTTCAGGCGCATTTGGTGTATTTAAAAAATCGGCTGTGGTAAAAATTGGAGGTTATAGTAAAACTATTGGTGAAGATATGGAACTTACAATGAAAATGCATGAATATTATAGAACGAATAAACTTAAGTATAAAATAGATTTTGCCTCGGATGCAGTTTGCTGGACCCAAGTACCAGATACATTAAAGGGACTAAGGAGTCAAAGAATAAGATGGCATAGGGGACTTACTGATTCGATTTTAAGACATAAAAAAATGATGTTTAATCCTAGTTATGGTACTGTAGGTATTTTATCAATGCCATACTTCGTACTAGTAGAAATGTTAGGGCCCGTAATTGAAATGGTAGGTTATGTAATACTTATAATTTCAATTATTACTGGAACACTTTCAAAATTCTTTATATTTGTTTTCCTCATGGCTTTTTTATATGGAATATTATTTTCCTTATCGGCCATATTGTTTGAAGAATTCTCCTATAAAAGATATAGTGGATTTAAAGAAATCACAAAGCTGGTTATATATAGTTTTTTTGAGCAAATTGTTTATAGGCAAATAACAGTATGGTGGAGGGTTATATCATTTTTAAATTTCAAAAATGGAAGTAAAGAGTGGGGAACAATAAAAAGAAAATCATTTTATACTAAGGAAGGTTAAAATTATGAATTTACAAGAATGTTTTTTAAAAGTTGCTCAAAGCGAAGAAAATGCAGCTGAATTATATGAGAAAATCTCCGTAGAATGTAGTGAAAGATTAAAACCGGTTGTAATTTCATTTTCAAAGGAAGAAATAGGACATAAAAATTATATGCTTGAATTAGCTAGTAATGAGAAATTAAATGAAAAACAATTGCATGATGAAATAGAAGAAATTATTAAATATCAAGAAATCGATTTAAAGAGCAATCATAAAGCATTAGACATAACTTCGGAAAAGGATTTTTTTGGATTTGCTTTAAAGTTGGAAAAAAATTCAGTTGAATTATATACAAAACTGTTGGACACTTTTAATTCAGATTCTAATGAATACAAAGGTTTTGAAGTTCTTATAAAAGAAGAAAGAAAACATATGCTTTATATTTTAAATAAGCTTTATGAATTAAAATAATTATATATAAAAGAGGATATGCATCAGATTTTTGTTTTGATGCATATCCTCTTTATACTTTTTTTAGCTTGAATTTACTTACCATAAGATAGGATAGTATAAGCATTATAATAATAGTAAGTGGAAAATTAGTAGATGAATTTAAAGGTATTAAAGCGTAGAGGGCTACTAGTATTCCTGCTAGTGTAATAGGAATGCCTGTATAAACATTATCAAATTTAGAACAATTATACCGTGCTAGTCTATATGCACCAGCTAAAGGGAAAATCAAAAAGCAAATATATCCCAAATAGCCTAAAGATATAAAATTATATAAATTAAATATGAGGATCGAAGGGGCAACGCCGAAAGATATTAAGTCAGCTAAGGAATCTAATTCTTTTCCGAAACTACTAGATACTTGTAAAAAGCGTGCTACCTTACCATCGTACCTGTCCATAAGGCTAGCTAATAATATGAAAATTGCAGAAAATCTATAATTAGCTTCAAAAGTCATTATTAAGGATAATAAACCAAAAGTTAAATTTCCGAAGGTGAGAATATTTGGTAGATAAGATTTTTTCAATATACATCACTCCTAAAGTAATAAAATTATCATCTTAATTATACATCATCGTGCAACAAAATTTAAAAAAATATAAATATTATTTTTTATTTATGGTTAAAATAATATTAATATTATTATTTTAAATTTATGTTTAAAATAAAAAGATGAATAATTGTTATCTACATCAAATAAATACAAGGAGGATTATAAAATGAAAATCTCTGAAATAATGACGAGAGACGTTATAAGTTTATCTGTAGAGGATACAGTTGAGCACGCAGCTATGCTTATGAGAGAACATAATATAGGATCCATTCCAGTGAAAACACAAGAAAAGGTAGTTGGAATTGTAACGGATAGGGATATAATTATGAGATGCGTAGCAGAAGGTTCAGATTTAAAAGCGCGAAAAGTTAGAGACATTATGACTTCAAACCCAGTCCTTGGAGATCAAAATATAGATGTGAATGACGCTGCTAGAATTATGAGTGAAAGACAAATAAGAAGGCTTCCTATAGTTTCAAATAATGAATTAGTTGGAATGATTTCACTGGGGGACTTTGCAATAGATCCAAATCTTCATAAAGAGGCTAGTGAAGCATTAAGTGAAATATCTATACCTTGTACTCACAATATCTAGAAGAATTATAAAACTGAAAAGTTATCAGTTTAGTACTTGTTTTTGTGGCAATTGTGAACAAATCCATAGGAAAAGTGAATCTTGTGGATTTGTATTTAAAATTGTATAATGATTATAGATAAATTAATAAACATAATAAGTAAATAGGAGAAAATCGAATGTATAAGGTGAAATTTATTTATAATCCATACTCTGGGGAAAATACTATAGCATCTGATTTAGATAAAATAATAATGATTCATCAAGAACACGATTATGTAATAGTACCACATAGAATATGCCACGAAAATCCATTATCAACTGCCTTTTTTGATATAGATAAAAGCTACAAATATATTTTAATAGCAGGTGGAGATGGAACAATAGATAGTGTAGTAAATGTGATGAAAGAAAAAGAAATCAATTTACCCATTGGAATTATTCCTACAGGTACAGCAAATGACTTTGCTAGGTATATAGGAATGTCTTTAGATGTGGAAGAGGCTTGTAATCAAATACTAAAAAGTAAGGTAAAAAAAGTGGACATAGGAAAGATAAATCATAAATATTTTATGAATGTAGCCAGTACTGGGTTATTTACAGATGTATCACAAAAAACAGATATGAATTTAAAAAACACTATAGGCAAACTAGCGTACTATGTAAAAGGCTTAGAGCAGTTACCTAATTTTAGGAAACTTAAAATAAAAGTTACTACTGATAAAGAGTGTTTTGATGGAAATATGTATCTAATGTTAGTGTTTAATGGACAAACGGCAGGGAATTTAAAATTTGCTTACAAAGCTAAAATAGACGACGGGCTTTTGGATGTAATTATAATTAAGGCTGGAATTATGAAGAATATAATAAATATTTTTATCAAAATGGTAAGAAATGAATATCTAGAGAATGTAGAGGGTATTGTTTATTTTAAGACTAATAGATTAGAAGTGGAATGTTTTGAAAATATAGTTACAGATATAGACGGAGAAAGAGGACCAGATTTTCCACTAATTATAGAATGTGAAAAAGGCGGGATATCTGTACTTGGAGCTAAAATATAATGGGTTAACAAAATTTAAAAATATAAATTGTGCATATTTTTAAACTTAAATTAATAAATATTAACAGTAGCAATTTTAGGGAGAGTATATTAGTGAGTATATATTTTTTAATGCTGTTAATGATGTTGCTTTTATTATATCAAGGTATAATTTCTAGTTTATTTTATTCGCCTAAAAGAATCAAGATAATAAGCACTATGATTTTAATTTTAATGACACTTAGATATACAACACTCTTAATTCTTTTTGTTGTAAAAAATCAAAATTATTTATATTTATTAAAACCTGTTTTGTATGCAAATATATTATGCATTCCTATATGTGGTATTCTGACCGTATTTATTTTTGCTAGAAATGATAAAGTTAAAATTAAAAATATTTTTATTTTGTGTATTGTGTTAGGCTTGGCCTATTGCACTCTTATATATAAATCTTCTGTAGAGATTAATATATCAAATATAACCGGATACACTATGGAATTACAACTAGAAACTTATTATTATATTGCGCTGTTAATAATAAATTCGTTTTTTGTAATTAAAGGTATAGAACTATTTAATAAAATATATTCTAATAAACTAGGAGTCATATTAATAATAGTTTCTTCTAGTATTACATTAATAACAGTAATTATATCCTCAATAAACATAAATTTTGAATGGTTACTCCTTGCAGATATATCTTGGATTATAACTCTAGATTATGGTTTAATAAAGTTCAAAAGATAGTTTGAAAAATTATAAAGCACATATAGCTACAAATTAATTTGTAGCTATATGTGCGTTTTTATTTTTTATAATTGTCTTTAGCAACGCTTCGTTTAGAATTTTTAACTCCTTTAAATTTAGCATTTGTCTTCATAGGCCTTGGTGGAATGAGACTTTTTTTATCAAAACCAATTAAATCTTCTCTATGAGCTATTGTTAGAGCTTCCTTTACAATATTATAGTTTTCAGGGTTTTTAAATTGGAGTAACGCTCTTTGCATATTTTTCTCTTTTTGAGCTGTTGGTACATAAACAGTTTCTTTGGTAAAGGGATTAATTCCAGTGTAGTAGATTGTAGTGGATAAACTACCTGGTGTTGGATAAAAGTCTTGAACCTGTTCGGGAGTGTATCCCATTTCTTTTATATATTCTGACAACTTAATAGATTCTGTAAGGTCCGATCCTGGGTGGCTTGAAATAAGGTAGGGAACCAAAAATTGATTTTTATTAAATTTTTTATCTAGTTCAAAATATTTTTTAACAAAACGGTCATATACCTCTCTTTTGGGTTTTCCCATTTGAGCGAGGACCTTATCACTAACGTGCTCAGGAGCTACTTTTAATTGTCCGCTAATATGATGCTGGCACAATTCTTCAAAGAATTTAGTGTTCTTATCAAAAATCAAATAATCATATCTTATTCCAGAACGAATAAAAACTTTTTTAATATTAGGTAAAGATCTAACCTTTGTTAACAAATCCAAATATTCAGTATGATCAATAATGAGATGTTCACAAGGGGTTGGATACATGCATTGTCTATCTTTGCATACGCCTACTTTTTCTTGAATTTTGCAAGCTCTATGTCTAAAGTTCGCCGTAGGGCCACCAACATCGTGAATGTATCCCTTGAAATTTTTCAAGGTAGTTAAGAGCTTTGCTTCTTCTATAATGGATTTTTGGCTTCTATTTTGAATTACCCTACCTTGATGAAAAGTCAATTCACAAAATGAGCAACTACCAAAACAACCTCTATGACTTGTTATAGAAAACTCAACTTCTGTTATGGCAGGGATACCACCTTTATCCTCATATATAGGGTGATAGGTTCTCGTGTATGGCAAATCATAAGTTATATCCATTTCATTTTGGGTTAGTGAAATTTGAGGGGGATTTTGTACTACATATCTATTATCATGTTTTTGAACTACAGTTTTACCTCTTATATCATCCTGTTCCAAAGATTGTAATCTATAGCTTTCTGCATAATCATTTTTATCAGCCACCGTAGCTTCAAAGGATGGTACCTCTATGAAATTTGTAAGTTTCCCAATTTCTTTTGAAGCATACACCGTTCCTCGTATTGAAGTCATTTTATCTATGGCCATGCCATATTTGAAAAGATTAGCGATTTCGATTATGGGTTTTTCTCCCATGCCATAAACTAGTAAATCTGCTTTAGCATCAAGTAATAAGCTCCTCCTTACCTTATTACTCCAATAATCATAATGGGCAAATCTCCTAAGACTTGCTTCTATACCACCAATTATAATTGGAACATTTTTATAGGCTTCTCTAGCTCTATTACAATACACAATTATGGCTCTATCTGGTCTATGACCTGTTTCTCCACCTGGAGAATAAAGGTCAGTACGTCTTTTTTTCTTTGAGGTAGTATAATGATTAACCATAGAATCTACATTACCAGAATTTATAAGAAATCCATATTTAGGCTTTCCAAGTTTTCTAAAATCATCTACGCTTTCCCAATTAGGCTGGGCTATAATACCTACAGTAAAACCTTCATGTTCTAATGTTCGTCCAATTATAGCAGTTCCAAAGGAAGGATGATCAACATATGCATCCCCTGTAATTATTATAAAATCCAATTGGGATATATTTCTTTCTTTTAAATCATCCATGCTAATAGGTAAAAATTGCTTATTTATTATCATATGTACCTCCAAATAAATCAGTTGTTTTATTCTTTCTATACCTAATAATAGTAACATAATTATTAAAAAATATGAACTATAAAAATTTAAAATATAAAGTGTGACCCTAAAATGTCGAATTTCTCATTTTTAGTTGCATTTTGAAGTGTTTATAATATAATTATATAGAGAGAATATTATTTTGAATAAAAATCTCATAGAAATGAGTTAATACTTAAGCATATATCTTATAGGTGGTGAAATAAATGGAAAATGGCCCTCCGAGTAGAAGGTCAAAATCAATTTTAAAATTTAATATGAATATGCAGAGAGATTCTAATATTAGAAATTGATATAGTTTTAATTGAGGTTAAAAATCAATTAGCTGTGGATTATATTTTGATATTTCTCTGTATAATGGGAGGAATATCTATGGAAAGAGTTTCAGTGTTTTATCTAAGTAAAATACTAAATCAAAAAGTGTTTGATGAGCTTGATGACAGTATTGGTAAGTTGTATGATATTTATGTTACAACTGATCAAGGATATCCAAGAGTTATAGGGTATAAAATTAAAAAGGGCGGAGAAATTTTTAATTATGAATTTAGAAATATTGAGATATTTAAAGCGGATAAAGGTCTAACTATAAGAGTAAGAGGAGTAAAAGATATAATTCCTAGAAAATTTTCTTACCTTTTATCTAAAAATCTATTAAACAAACAAATAGTCGATGTTAACGGTAAAAAAGTGGTTAAAGTTAATGATTTAACTATGAATAAGGTTGCCGGAGAAATAAGAGTTGTAACAGTAGAATCTGGTATTATAGCTGTTGCTAGAAAATATAAATTAGATGGTTTAGTCAGAGCTTTTTATGATATATTAGGCAGAAAACCTAGAGAGAATAGTATAACCTGGGAAAGTGTTCAATCTTTAGAGATGGTAGAGAATAGTTTAAAACTAACAGAACCTTATGGTAAATTAACTAAGCTCCATCCAGCAGATCTTGCGGATATCTTAGAGGGGCTAGATACTGAGGCTCGAAACAAAATTTTCGAGAGCTTAGATAAAGATTTGGCTGCTGATACCTTAGAAGCATTACAACCAGAGATTCAAGCGGATATTTTAAGTACTATAAATAATATGAGAGCACAAGAGATTTTAGAGGAAATGCCCAATGATGAAATTGCTGATATTTTAGATGAAATGAAGGAAATTGATGCAGAAAAAATCCTTTTAAACTTTAACAAAGAGGATGAAGAGGAAATCAGAAATCTTATGAATTATGAAGATGAAGTTGTTGGAAGCATAATGAATAAAGATTTTATCTCTTTTAATGTTAATATTACAGCTTTTGAGACTATTGAAATTCTAAGGGAGCTTAAGCCTGAAGATGAGGTAATACATTATATTTATATTATAGATGAAGATGAAAAACTTCAAGGATTTATTTCACTAAGAAATTTAGTGTTGTCAAACCCACAACAGAAACTAGAAGACATTATGGACGATACAGTTATTAAAATAAAAGATTGCCAAGATATTGAGGATGCTGTGGAATTAGCGCTTAAATATGATTTAATATCTTTACCTGTAGTTGACGAAGATGAAAAGTTATGCGGAATAGTAATTATGAATGATATAATTGAAGAATTACTGTCACCTAGATGGAAAAGAAAACTTAAAAAAATTATATAAAAATACACTATGCTACTAAATTAAATTATAGTAACATAGTGTATTTTTTTTGTAAACTAGAACAAACTAATACTGTTAATGAAAGATATATATTTTTTTTTGAGGAGGAATACATTTGAAGAATAAAAAACATTTAATCAAAAGATGCAGCGCTGTAGTTATGATAATTTTAATTGCATACTTTTCAAGTGAAATATATTTTAATATTTCTAGTATGAAAGCTATGGCGCAGGTCTATAAATATGGTGCGCGAGGTGAACAGGTTAAAGAAATTCAAACTAAATTAAAAAACTGGGGATATCATAAGGATGCTGTGGATGGAATATATGGCTATAATACTTACCTTTCCGTTAAGTATTTCCAAAGAAATAATGGATTAAAGGTAGATGGAATTGCAGGAAAACAAACACTTTCAGCTATGGGTATTTCAGCGGGAACGTCAACTTCTAGTGGAACGGCTTCTAGCCAAAACGTAACAAATAGTAAAGATGTGGATTTATTGGCACTCCTCATAAATGGTGAGGCTAGAGGAGAACCCTATGAAGGGCAAGTTGCTGTTGGAGCAGTAATTTTAAATAGAACAAGAGATGCAAGATTTCCATCTACAATAGCAGGAGTAATCTACCAACCAGGCGCATTCACAGCGATAGTAGATGGGCAAATAAATTCGGAAATGCAACCGAACTCTTTAAAAGCTGCTAGAGATGCGCTAAATGGCTGGGACCCATCTTCTGGTGCTGTATTTTATTTTAATCCTGCAACAGCTACTAATAAGTGGATATGGTCAAAGACACTTATAAAAGTAATTGGTAAACATAGATTTTGTAGCTAAAACTAAGCAGTAATTTCTAATAATAATAGAGATTACTGCTTAGTTTTTTATAGAAAAATATAAATTTCGACTAAAAGTAAAATTTATATGACTAAAATTAAAAAAATTTTTAATATATTTCTAATAACGTTAAATTGTGATAAAATAATGGTGATGTTTTTAAATTAATTATATACCTATAAAATAATATGTAGATAAATTAAAAATACTATATAAATGGAAAAGTATATAGTATTAAAAGTTTGGATGTAGTATAATACGGAGGAGTGAAAAGGAGATTTATATGAGAAAAAAAGCAATTATAATAGTAGGAGTTATATTTTTATTAAGCACAGCAATATTTACTACTTATTCTTATGCTAAAGTTAAAAAATGGGATTCTTTGATTTTACCTTCAGTAAAGATAGAAAATGAGGATTTAACAGGTAAAACTAAGGCTGAGGCCCAAAAAATAATTGTGGACAAGTATTCTAGTCAAGTGATTAAGAAAAAAATTGACATAGTACAGGGAGAGAAAAAATATACCTTAGACTATTCAATGCTAGATGCAAAGTACAATATTGATGAAGCTATAGAACAGGCTGTTAGTTATGGAAGTGATATGAATATGTATCAAAGATATAAAGCTATAAAAAATCCTGTTGAAACGCAAATAGAGCTAAAATTCGAATATAATGATAAAGCTGTTGGCGAAATGATAGAGGAAATAGCTAAAGATACAAATAAAGAGGCTGTAAATGCAACAATAAAAATGGTTAGTAGTGGAAAGTTTAATGTTACCAATGATGTTATTGGTAAGAAGTTAGATTCAGATAAATTAAAAAGTGAAATTAAGAGTAAAATTAATGGTGTTCTTTCTGAAGATACTATAAGTATTGAGGCTCCTGTAGATGAAACTCCTCCTAAAGTAACAGCAGCTACTTTAAAAACAATAGATAAAAAAATATCAAGCTACACTACAAGCTTTGCAACATCAGCAGCAGGTAGATCAACAAATATAGATTTATCAACTAAAAGTATAAATGGGACTCTATTAATGCCAGGAGATGTATTTAGTTTTAATGGGGTTGTAGGACAAAGAACAGTAGCAAGTGGATACCAAGATGCAGGAATAATTATAGGAGATAAACTAGAACAAGGAATTGGTGGCGGAATATGCCAAACTTCTTCTACTCTATACAATGCAATCCTTGAAACTGAACTTATGTCTGTAGAAAGAATTCATCATACATTTCCTTCTCATTATGTCCCAAAAGGACAAGATGCCACAGTTGATTATGGCAATCTTGATTATAAATTTAAGAATACACTAAAGTATCCAATATTTATTGAAGGTTACACATCAAACAAAAAAGTTTCATTTAATATTTATTCTAATTCGACATTAACTAAAAGAACTTATAGTATTTCAACTGAAACGCTTCAAACTACTCAACCAAAAACAGAAATAATAAAAGATTCAACTAAGTACGAGGGCGAAAAAGAAATTATTAAAAAGGGTTATCCTGGATATAAAGTTAAAGTCACAAGAAAAGTTTATGAAAGTGGTAAATTAATTGATACTCAGGTTATAAATAATGATACCTACAGAGTTATTAATGGAATTATTAAGGTGGGCACTAAGAAAAAACCAGTTGTGCAACCTCCGGTTGTAACACCTCCGGTAGTGACACCACCAGTAGTGGAACCACTACTATAAACATAAAACCAGCATAGACCTAAATTTCAATATATAATAAAAAACATAACGTTTTAATTAACGTTATGTTTTTTATTATATACGCTTATTTTATCTTGGTCATCATAGAATATAATGTGCAAGTTAATAATTGAATTAATGGATAATTAATCTAAAACATGATATTATGTAAATACTAGAATTATAGAGTGTTTATAGCCTAAAGTACGGTGAAGGAGCGGATATTATGACAAAAGAAGTGGAATTAATAGATAAGATTGCAATTAACATAGAAAAAGTAATTCTAGGAAAGAAGCCTCAAATATATAATATATTAAAAGGAGTCCTAGCTAATGGTCATATATTAATCGAAGATGTCCCAGGGGTAGGAAAGACCACGCTTATAAAAGCCTTATCAAAGTCATTAAATTTATCCAATAATAGAATTCAATTTACACCAGATCTTTTGCCTTCAGATATTCTAGGTGTTTCTATATACAGTCAAAAAACATGTGAGTTCGAATTTAAAAAAGGACCGATTTTTTCTAACATAGTACTTGCTGATGAGATAAATAGAACATCACCTAAAACACAGTCTGCATTACTTGAGGCAATGGAAGAAAAACAAATTACAGAAGGTGGAATTACATATAAACTAAAAGAACCTTTTTTAGTTTTAGCAACGGAAAATCCTATAGAATATGAAGGCACTTTTTCCTTACCGGAGGCACAATTAGATAGATTTATGATTAAAGTTAGAATAGGATATCCAAGATCAGAGGCTGAAGTGGATATATTAGATTTATATAGGGAAAATAATCCTATTGAAGAATTAGAGGCAGTGGCTACAGGTGAAGATATTATATATTTACAAAAAAAAGTTAGATTGGTACATGTGGAAAGGGAATTAAATCAGTATATAGTTAAAATAGTTAATGCAACGAGGGATAATAGTTTTATACTTCTCGGTGGAAGCATAAGAGCATCCTTAGCATTGCAACGCGTTGCTCAAGCAACGGCGATTATAAATGGAAGGGACTATATTATACCGGAGGATGTAAGGGAGAACGTAAATATTGTGTTAAGTCATAGAGTTACATTAACTTCATCAGCTAGGGCTAATAATTATACGGAGCAGCAAATTATTTTAGATATTTTAAAAACAATTCAAGTTCCCAAGGTGAGATAGTATGATTGTGATAAATAAAAAGATACTTTTTTTATGTATAGTTGCTTTCGTTTTTGCTTATATTTCAGGAGGTAATTTGCCATATTCGATATTTTATGTGTTCACTGTTACCATAGTCCTTGGAATAATTTACATGCTTATAGTTAAGAGGAGTTTGCATGCTAAATTTGAATATGACAAGGTGGTTTTTAATGTTTCTGATAAAACAAATATTAAAATAGCAGTAGTGAATTTAGGGATGTTGCCCACACCTTATGTTTACGTGGAAAGTAAAATATTAGGGGGATTTATAGAGGGGTACCATGGTGACTTGATTTTTTTAGGGGGGAAGGGTAGAAAATGGATTAATAACGAAATTACTTTTACTAAAAGGGGAATTTATGATTTTGGGAATATATCTGTTACTGCAAATGACTTGTTTTGTATTTTAAGATTGGTAAAAAATATACATAATAAACTTAATATCACAGTATATCCTAAGGTATATAAGTTGCGTGACTCTGACTTAAGAAGAGGGCAAGATGATTATGGAAATATTGTTAATAGCAAAAGTGGGATTGATGATTTAACATTTATTAAAAGCATTAGAAAGTATAATACAGGAGATAATCTTAAGAGGGTACACTGGAAACTAAGTGCAAAGCATGGAGAACTGTATGTTAAAAATTTTGATATGGTTTCAGGGGAAAAATGCAAAATATTTATAAATATGCATAGGGATAATTTGCTTAATAATTCTAACGGCGTTATAGAGGAAAATATGGTTGACTTCTCCGCATCACTAGCAAAATATATGATGATTAATAGAATTAAAACCAGGTTATTTATACATTCAAAGCATCAAAAAAACATAAAAGTGGAGTCAAAAGAAGATTTTCTAGGATTCATGGAGTACTTATTAAAATGCAAAAGTGATGGAACTTTCGAATTCGCTAGCTATATAAAATCAAATTTACAACATGTACCTAGTGGAAATTCAATAATAATTGTCAGTATAGCTATTGATGATAACCTAAGAAATTTGATTGTGAATTTAAAGGGAAGGGGGTACAAAGTTAATGTGTTTTATTACGGTAATATCTTGAATGGATTTAGAAATGCAAATTTTGTTAGAAATATAGATATCCTTAAAAACATAGGGATTGAATGTATTAATTTTAAGGAAATCATAGAGAAAAGGTGAAAAACGATGTGGATGAAGGAAAAAATCATATATATAATTTTTATTTTTATAAACTTTAACCTTATCCTAAGGCTTTTACAAGAGGGTATTCATATTAAAGATTTCAATTATGAAATTACAAGCTTATTATTTATAATAGGAATTCTAATTTACTTCTTTTGCAATTCATTAACCAGAAAAACATTTTTTTTGTTTCTATTTACATTGCTTGTTATTAGTATGGGAACTGCCTATTATCTTAACAACATTGAGGCTTTAGGAAAATTATTTAATATATATTTTTTTGATAATATCCTAATTCTAAATGACCTTATATACGAGGGATCCATTACATATTTTTATCAATATAGGCGCCTACTAACTTTCGGAATTCCTTTAATTATTGCTTTGATTTTATGGATAACTTTTAAATTTATGAAAAATTTTATTTTGATAGTATCTCTTGCGGTAGTTATTGGATTATGGTATTCAAGGTCCTATGTTGTTGTTAAAGATTATTTGTTCATATACATTTTTATATCTTCGTTTACTTATATTATTATAAGCTACATTAAAAGTATACAGAAGTATAAGGATGCTGGAGTAAATGTTTCCCATGATGATAAATTCAGTTACATTTTAATTTACGGGGTTATAATAGCAATATTAATCTCTAAAATAGCTACTATGTTACCACAAGAATATAAAGGTAAAGAATTCGATAAAGTTGGTAACTATTTTAAAAACGAATTTGCTTCTAAAACATCTGAAACCTCTGAACCTAATAAAGATAGCTTTAGTTTATCTACATCTGGGTATAGTGGTAATGATACAAGTTTAGGTGGACCTATTTCATTAAATTATGAGGAAGTTTTTAAGGTTAAAAGTGATAAGCCATATTATTTAAAGGGCAACGTTAAAGATTTTTATGATGGAAAAAAATGGACTCAATCTAATGAAACTTATTTTAAAAAATCAAGCGAGGGAAAGATGTATTATGAACAGTTCGGAATGAATAGAGAAATGGACGTAAAATCCTTAAAAATATATCCAGATAAAAAATTTAAAACAAATACAATATTTGTACCTAACTTTGCATTTAATGTAAGTAATGTTCAGAGTGCATTTGTTTATGATAGAACTCCTATAATTATAAGCGAAAAAGCAGTTACAACACCCTATGATGTAGACTTTTATGAATATAGTGAAGCGATTTATACTATCGAAGATGTGAGAGATTATAGTGAAAAAATCTTACTAAATGTCAATGACCTTAACCTTGACCTTGCCACAAGTGGTGTGCGAAGTTTTGTACCTCAAAGTCAATCTAATGGACCTATGAATTACTATTTGCAGCCTAAATCTAGGAATATAAATATAGATATCAATAAAACTTCTATAATGCAAGACAAATTTTCATATGAATATAATGGGCTAAATATTAAAGTATTAATGGAATATGGTGAGTATCTCCAGGTTCCAGATAATATTTCTAAAAGGACTTATGATTTGGTCTTTGAAATCATAAAAGATTCCAAAACTAGCATAGAAAAGGTACTTGAAATTAAAAAGTATTTAACTGAAAATTATTCATATGATTTGGAAGTTTCAGTTATACCAGAGGGAAGCGAGTTTATTGACTATTTTTTGTTCGAAGAAAAAAAAGGATATTGTACTTATTTTAATACGGCAATGACTGTAATGTGTAGGATAGCCGGAGTTCCTGCAAGATATGCAGAGGGATTTAAAACTCCCAGTAAAAAAGATGAAAGTGGATTATATAGTGTTTCTAATTCTGATGCTCATGCTTGGGGTGAAGTAGTACTTGGAGCATTTGAATATTCAAATATGTGGACAATAGTAGATGCATCCCCTACGCCCTCAGAAGAGGTGCAAAGAAAATTAAAGGAGCTTAAGGAGAAGCAGATAAGTAATCCAGATAGTGAAGGCAAGGATATAACATCTATTCGTGACCCGCAAAATAAAATAGATGGTATAGATTCAGTAGAAGGAGGAAATAAGTCCATAGCTTTATCGGATAATCAGCTTAGGGTAGCACTTATATTAACTACAATAATATTATTTATTTTAATGAGAATTATAAAAGTATGGAAAAGACGAAATAGGTTATTGCTGTCTAAACTAGTGACCCCCTTATATAATTATTATTTGGATAGATTAGCTGTAATCCTAATAGTTAAGCCTGAATTTCAAGGGGATTTAGAGTTTGCAGAAGATATAGTAGATTGCCAGCTTAAAGAAAGGATGTTAGTCTTAGTTAGGGGTTCTTATGAAGAATTCTACGGTAAGCATTCAGTTGTGATGCTAAATAATAAAGAATACTATGATTTTTTAGAGGAATACTTAAAGCATTATCAAGGGAAAGTAGAATATTTAAAAAATAAATACTTAGGACAGATTCACTAAAAAAGATATGGAAGGAAGGCGGAAATTATGGATTATAAATTGATATGTATAGATATGGATGGTACGCTACTTAACGATAAAAAAATCATTAGTGAAAGGAATCTTAGAGCTATAAGATTAGCTTATGAAAAGGGGGTACGGATTGCAGTATGTACAGGAAGGATTTTTACTTCAGCAGATTTTTTTTCAGAGATTTTGGGAGTTAAGTCACCAGTAATAGCATCAAACGGTGCCTATATTATTGAGAAAGATAGAGATGAAGTGGTTTATAAGGCAATACTAGGGGCTGAAAAGTGTAATAAACTCTTAGCTGTATTTAGACGATTTGATATATACCCACATTATTACACCAAAGATACAATTTTTACAGAAAAATTAATATATTCTTCGAAGTTTTATGAGGAAGTAAATAAGACGCTTCCAATGGATAAACAAATAAAAATAGAAGTAGTGAAAGACTGGAATGAAGTATTTCAGAAATATGAAAAGGAGATTTTAAAGGGTATAGCGGTTAATACAGACTTAGATAAAATACAGGAGGCAAAAAATACTTTAAGAGATATGGGGGACTTTGAGGTTGTAAGTTCTCGTTTTGATAATTTTGAAGCGATGAATATTGGAGTATCAAAGGGAAGTGCAGTTAAAATTCTAGCAGATTATTATGGAATAACAAGAGAACAGGTTATTTGTATAGGTGACAGTGAAAATGATTTATCGATGATTAAATTTGCAGGACTTGGAGTGGCTATGGCAAATGGTGACGATGATGTGAAAGGGGCTGCAAGTTATATTACTGATGATAATAATTGTGATGGAGTAGCAAAGGCTATAGAGAAATTCGTTTTAGAGTTACATGTATAAAATTTCTCCTGCGTGCCTTGCAATACGAGCTCGGGACTGGAAATTTCATTAAGGAATTCTAATGTTTTTCTCATGTAAAATTCTCTATCGCTCACATTCGCCGTCCTGGCTCAGGTTCGCTGGCCTGCCGTCCTGGCAGGCCTACGAGAATTTTACATTCGAAAAACAAGAATTCCTAAATGAAATTTAATAGTCCTTTCGCTTCGCAGTGCAAGTCACTTCGAAGAAATAGCCTATAATGTAATATCTCTACAGCGAAAAAATGTATTTTGAAATATGAGGGTGATATATTTTTGTTAGCATAATCTAAGAAAAAAATAATTTATTATTAGTATAAATATAAACTACATTTAGTAGAATTGTAGAATACTAAATACAAATAAAGGGGGTAAAAAATGTATGCATTAGCTTCTTTCGGCATGATTTATATACTGTTCTTATTAGGTATGGCAGGGTTATGTATATACACGATACTTTTATTTATTAAAGCTTTAAAGATATACATCGATAAAAATTCCTAAAGTGGGGGCATAAACATATGATATTATCTGGAAAACAGATTAGGAGTAAGCTCGGAGAAGAGATTAAAATAGAACCATTTGATGAATAACAGAGGGATTCAACCAAGTTTATTATATAAAGATTTTGATAAGTAAGTATGAAATAAGTGAGTATTTTATATCACTATAGTATATAATTAATATAAAGAGGTCCCATTATTAAATTATAATGGGACAATTTTTATGATAGAATTTCAAAATATGGTATGAGGGAGTATTTTAAAATGAAGCAAATGGTGTTAAATTCAATAAGAAGCGAGTATCACAAAGATTTGGATAAGAAAAGAGATTTTGTGAAGATTAAAAAACTTTTTACTCTGAGAGAAAAAAATGACTATACTTTAGATGATCAAACTTGGAGTGATTTGGATATGGATAAGGTATATGAAAAATTAGATAGGGCTTATAGCAGTCCTGGAGAAGCAGCTTTATATTCAATTCTGAGAAACCCTTTAATGGAGGAAAAAAAGTTAAAAATAAGAGGGAAATTAATTGATATATTCGAAGAAAACGGTAAATTAAGGGAAAGACTTCAATGTATTTTTTTTAACTTGAATAATGATTTTAAAAATTCTTTTCTAGATATGATAGAGAATCATCTTACTATAAATAAAGCTAAATATTACATATACACTGTTCTTGGTAAATTAGTACCAATGATATTGATTTTACTTTCAATATTTGTAAATATAAAATATATGATAGCGCTAGTTGGTATGGGATCTATTAATATGCTTATAAATAATAGTGAAGTAAGGGCAATTAAATCTAATGGAATATTTTATTTGAGGAAAAATATTGTGGCTGCTAAAAAAATTGCAAGTATAGATGATAAAGATATTATCTATTATACTGACAAGATAAAAGGAATACTTAAATCTATAAAAGATATAGACAGAGGAACTAGATTAATAGGTTTTGTAAATATGTGGGGAGGATTTTTTGAATCTGTTTCTGTAATTTTTTTATTAGAAGAAAGTGCATATTATTCTATATCTAATAAAATAAAAGAACAAAAAGAGGTACTGATGGACCTTTATTACACAGTTGGCGAATTAGAAGCATTAATTTCTATTTCAGGGTATAAGCATAATCTAGGGGAGCAATTTGTAAAACCTAAATTTATAAAGGACATTACTTTAAATATAGTGGAAGGAATACATCCTCTTATAGAGAATGCTGTTAGTAACTCTATTAACATAGAAAATGGAGGTATTGTACTTACAGGCACAAACATGGCTGGAAAGTCTACTTTTTTAAGAATGCTTGGAGTGAATATAATTTTAGCTCAAAGTTTTTATTTTGTTTTAGCTAAAGATTATCATGCACCTTTCTTTAACATAGTTTCATCAATTAGCCCCAGCGATGATGTAACAAAAGGGAAGAGTTTCTTTATGGCTGAGGTAGAAGCAATTCTTCGAATAATTAAAGCTTTAGAAAAGGATGTACCTTTATTCTGTCCTATAGATGAAATATTCAGGGGGACAAACCCAATAGAGAGAATTTCTATGTCAGCAGAAATATTAAATTATATAAACAATGGGAAAACTATTTCAATTGTAGCCACTCATGATAGAGAGTTAGTGCAAATTTTAAAAGAAAACTTTAAATTTTATTACTTTAGTGAAAATGTTAATAAAAGTAAAGGGTTGAGCTTTGATTATAAAATTAAAAAAGGTGTATCTCAAACAAGAAATGCTATTAAACTTTTAGAATACATGAGTTATCCAAAAGAAATAGTGGCAAAGGCATATAAGAGGGCTGAGATAATAGAAAAGGTAATGTAGTTTTTAATATATAGAGGTATGTTAATTTGGTATAACTTTACTATTCAATATAAATAGGGTACTATAGCTTTAGGTACTTTGAAGAATTTAAGGAGGAAGATTGTGAATTTAAATATAGTTTTATTTCAACCAGAAATTCCACAAAACACTGGGAACATAGGAAGGACTTGCGTGCTTACTGATTGTAAGCTTCACCTTATAAAACCACTAGGATTTAGTTTAGATGAGAAACAAGTTAAAAGGGCGGGGCTCGACTACTGGCCTTATTTAGATTTAGAAATACATGAGTCTTATGAAGCACTTAGAGAAAAATATAAGGATTCTACATTTTACTATTCTACAACAAAAGCTTCGAAATTCTATTCAGATGCAGAGTTTAAAAGTGGAGATTTTATAATCTTTGGGAGAGAGTCCTCAGGACTTCCAGATAGTGTTCGGGATAGTGACCCTGAAAGATGTATAAGAGTGCCTATGATAAGTAGCTCAACAAGGTCGCTTAATCTTTCTAATACAGTTGCTATTATGACATATGAGGCTCTTAGGCAGATAGGTTTTCCGGAGATGAAATAGGTCATTTAAAATATAATAATAATTTTGTCCCCCACAAGCAATCAAGGAGGAGTTAAATGCAAAAGATTAAAATAATAACAGATAGCACCTGCGATTTGAACAAAGATATTATCGACATGTACAATATAGAAGTTTTACCGTTACTTGTAAAGATAGAGGATATAACTTATAGGGATGGCGAGGATATTAATCTTCAAGAATATTTAAATAAAATGAAAAATTCTGAAGAGTTTCCCACCACAACGCAGGTAATCCCACATAGGTTCGAGGAGTGTTATAAAAAATATATAGATGAAGGATATAAGATTGTTTCTATTCACATGTCTTCAAAAATGAGTGGAACTTATCATTCAGCCTGTATGGCTAAAGACATGTTAGAGGAAGAAGGTATTGTGGTAATTGATAGTTTAAATGTTACTTCAGGCCTTGGAATATTAGTTTTAAAAGCTTGTAAATTATGCGAGCAAGGGTATAATATATTTAAAATAGAAGAAAAAATTAAAGAAACTATACCCCATGTAAAGAGTTCCCTTGCTTTTGACTCATTAGATAATTTAGTTAAAGGTGGTAGACTTTCTAAAACCGCTGGAGCTATAGGAGGACTACTTGGGATAAAATTAATTCTAACTATAAAAGATGGTGAACTGGATGTAATGGATAAAGTTCGTGGGAGTAAAAAAGCAATAAAAACTATTTTAAAGAATTTAGATAAAACTGGAATCAAAAATGGAGAAACAAGTATTTTACTTAGAGCTAGTGATAAGAATATCCTAGAGAGCTTAAGATTACATATGAATGAGCGGGAAATAGATTTTATAGAGTGCGAGGTTGGATGTGTTGTAGGGACACACGCTGGTGAAGGTGCCTGTGGTATATTTTACGTGGAAGATTATTAAGGTTTATTAAAAAGTTTATTATACAAAATGCAATTATTAAATTTATATTTTTTTAAAAGATTTACGTAGTGATAAATAAATAACGAACTATTTGATATTTATATCATAGCTATAGATAAAAAAAATAGGTAATATTTCGAAATGTATGGTTGAAGTAAAAAAAAAAGTATATAATGTAGATAAATGATTGTTAAAAATAAAATTGAATATAAAATGGATGATATTTTAGGGAGATAATCTTAAAAAAAATGTTGAATCTTTATAAGTATAAAATATAAGGATTTAACCACATTAAGATAGCCGTAGGAGTAAGTTTTGCAGCCCATGCAACATGAATCTCTCAGGCACAAGTACCAAAAATGGACATACCTCTGGAAAGCGAATAGCACCGACGGAGTAAACCTCTCAGGTAAAGAAGACAGAGTATAATAGCACATGGGGCTTTTATACGCTGTCTTTTTTGGTGCCTTAAAAATATGGGTTATATTTATATGAACATAACAATCACTAGTTCTTATTCTCATAAATAGTGATAAGGAGGGAATGAATTGATAGAACCGCTAATTATTGTAACCAATAATCCAATGTCAAAAGATCAATTTGAAGGTAAGTATAAGATAATATTTATTGAAGGGACAATGATGGATATTTTAAAAAAAGTTAGGAATAATATTCACGATGGTCATAAATTATTAACGCACCCTTTAATGAGTAGTATAAAGCCTAACGAAACACCTTATAGAACCATTTGCATTTCTAAAGAGAAATTATGTGAAGTTGATCTGCAATCGCTATCTATAATGGAGGAAAGTATTATGAGCACAGAAAAATTCTTAAATGATTTTAAAACGCCAAAATGGAATGAAAAAATATTATTAGATTTTCAACTTATAGATTACGATTTAATATATCATGCATTAAATTAAGGGGAAATGAGGAGGTTTTATTATGGAACATATTTACGATACTATAATTATAGGTGGAGGACCGGCGGGACTATCTGCTGGACTTTATGCATCAAGATCAAGAATGGACACTTTAATAATAGAAAGAGCAAAGTATGGTGGTCAAGTGACTACAACAGATGAACTTGATAATTACCCAGGTTCTATTGAAAATTGTACAGGAGCATCATTAAGTAAAAGAATGAAACAACAAGCAGAAGAATTTGGAACACAATTTGTAAAAGAAGAGGTCATTGATGTTCAACTTGAAGGTGACATTAAAGTAATAAAATGTAATAAAGGAAATTACAGCGCTAGAACCATTATAATAGCGACTGGAGCTTATCCAAGACTTGGTGGATTTAAAAATGAATTAGAGCTAAGAGGAAAAGGTGTTTCTTATTGTGCAACTTGTGATGCTGACTTCTTTACGGATTTAGATATTGCAGTACTTGGAGGCGGAGATTCAGCATTGTCTGAAGCTATATATTTAGCGAAATTTGGTGAAAGTGTTACGGTGATACACAGAAGAGATGAGCTTAGGGCTGCTAAGTCACTTCAAGAAAAAGCTTTCAAAAACCCTAAAATTAAGTTTATTTGGGATTCAGTAGCACAGGAAGCAGTAGGCGAAGAAATTTTAGAAGGATTAGTTCTAAAAAATGTTAAAACAGGAGAGCTTAGTGATTTGAAAGTAGATGGTTGTTTTGTATTTGTAGGATATCTTCCAATTTCAGAATTATTTAAAGGGAAAATAACTATGAATGATAGAGGCGACGTTATTACTGATGAAGAAATGAGAACTAATATAGAAGGTGTATACGCAGCAGGAGATATAAGAGAAAAATTGCTAAGACAGGTAATTACAGCAACGGCAGATGGAGCAATTGCAGCAACACATGCGGAGCATTACATTGAAGATAAATTTAACTAGTTCATATTAAAACATTTAATTGTTTTAAATAATATAAATTCAATAATTGAAATTCCAGGAGGCATAAAGATTAATAATCTTTATGTACAGAATGAAAAAAACAGGAGGTAATTAATAATGTTAGAATTAAATAAAGACAATTTTGAAGCGGAAGTATTACAATCAGAAAAACCGGTATTCGTTGATTTTTGGGGTGATAAATGTGAAATATGTTTAGAACTTATGCCAGGAGTGCATGCATTAGAAGAAAAATATTCAGATAAAATTAAATTTGCTTCATTAAACATTGGCGGAGCAAGAAGAACAGCTATTGGTCAAAGAGTTTTAGGACTTCCAACAATGATTTTGTATAAAGCTGGAGAAAAAGTTGCTACAATAGCACCTGACAAAATTTCTTCATTAGATGATGTAGAAAACTTTATAAAAAATTACTATAATACATTATAATTTGATGCTAATAGCTTATAGTAAAAAACTATAAGCTATTAGCTATACACATATATAGAGTATAGTCGGAAAACAATAATTAACAATATCCACATTTAGGAAATAATAATATGTATCTGGATAACGAATTATACTCAAATTAATTATAGGCATAACAAAAAGACTTTTTTACACATTATTTTAAAAAAGCCGT
>NZ_JAENWM010000063.1 GCF_016650035.1 Clostridium sp. | reverse complement strand
TGTTTCTTTCAAAAAAAGTATAGCATACACTAGGTCTATTAAATTTACCCAAAATCATGATATAAAAAAAGTAAAGCACCAACAATTTGTTGGTGCTTATGTTTCACTTATTTAGGGACATTTTCAAAAATGCTTGACAGAATAATAGTATGAAAAAGATATAATGCTAAAAATTGTAGTATAATGAAATTATACCAGCATAGAGTGAGGATTAATTGCTTTTGCAGTTTTGGAGGAGAATGAAAATGAAAATCGCAACAACACAGATAATGAGAAGTATTGATCACTATTGTATAAACGTTTTAGGGATTCCAGGCATTATACTCATGGAAAATGCAGCACTAAAGGTAATAAAAAATATACCTGAAAATATTAAAAATTTCGTAATTATTTGCTCCAGTGGGAATAACGGTGGAGACGGATTTGCAGTAGCAAGGCATCTTTTAAATAGAGGGAATTATGTCGAGATATTTTCTCTTGGTTCAGAGAAAAATATGAGTGCAGATACCTTGGTTAACCTTAATATTATAAGAAATATGGGCGCGAAAATAATAAAAGTAAATAACAATCAGGATCTAGATATTTTAAGAGAAAGCATAATTCACTCGGAAACTACAATTGATGCAATTTTTGGAACAGGATTATCTAGAAAAGTTGAAGGTATTTATTCTTTAGCAATCACAATTATTAATGAAAATAGTAAGTACATTTTATCAATTGATGTCCCATCAGGGTTTGAGTGCAATAGTGGAAAAAACATGGGGAATTGTATTAAAAGTAATAAAACAGTCACGTTTGAACTTTATAAAAAGGGTTTTCTTGGATATAATTCGGATTCTTTTACTGGAGAAATTGTTATTGAGGGTATTGGAATACCAGGAAGTGTAGTAGATAAATTTCATGAAAATGAGTATATAATGGATATAGACTTTATTAAAAAGTTAATTGTGAAAAGAAGTAAATATTCACATAAAGGTGATTATGGAAGAACACTTATTTTGGCAGGATCACCAGGGTTTACAGGTGCTGCGTATATTTCAACGCAGGCTGCTGTTCGAAGTGGAGCTGGGCTTGTTACATTATGTTGCGATAGCTCAATTCAAAACATACTAAGTGGGAAATTAGTTGAAGCTATGACTGTTTCGACTAATGATGAAGAAAAATTACAATCATTAATAACTACGAGTAATTGTATTGCAATTGGTCCAGGACTAGGAAATAACCAGAGTACTCTAAAATTACTAGGAAAAATTTTAGTGAATTCTAAATGTCCTGTTGTAATTGATGCAGATGGTTTAAACGTGCTTGAAGGAAATCTTGGAATGCTTAAAAATAAGAAAGGCCAGATAGTTCTTACACCTCATATGGGTGAAATGGCAAGAATATCAGGGTTTTCAATAGATGAAATAAATGAAAACAAAATAGATATCGCAAAAACATTTGCAAGAAAATACGGTGTTGTTTTGTTACTTAAAGGATTTAATACAGTAATTACAGATGGTAAAACGGTACAAATCAATCCTACTGGGACTAGTGCAATGGCATCAGGGGGAATGGGAGACTGCTTAACGGGTATTATAGCTTCCTTCATTTCTCAAGGATATGACATCTTTACTGCAACATGTATTGGTGCATATATTCACGGTTACTGTGGGGATAAACTTTCAAAGAAAATGTTTTGTGTAAATGCAAATCATATTTTAGAGTTTCTCCCTTCTATAATAAAAGAAATTCAAGATTTAGAATAATATTATTGATGCACACCCCTAAGGATTAAGTGGATTTAAAATTTATTTAAATTTAATTAGAATCTTGTAAAATTTAACAAGAATTTAATTAAATGATTAACTTCCAGTTACATCTTTATGGAGTCTGACCCTGTTCCAGAGATTGGAAGTGAAATGGACAATTTCTGATTGCTAAAGACTTGAAAAGATATCAAATGAATAGTAAAATTAAAATTATAAATAAAAACCATAATAGATTTTAGTATGGTAATAACAAAGGATATTGAAGGGGGAAAAAATGTATAGTTTTAAAAATGATTATAGTGAAGGAGCTCACCCTAATATACTTAAGGCTTTAATTGAAACAAATATGGAGCAGGTAGAGGGGTATGGAGAAGACAAGTATTGCGTAGCTGCTATTAAATTGTTAAAGAATAAATTAAATTCTAATGATGTTGATATTCATTTGTTTAGTGGTGGAACTCAAACAAATCTTACTTCTATTTCTGCTTTTTTAAGACCACATGAAGCTATTATTTCGGCAAACACAGGCCATGTATTAGTTCATGAAACTGGAGCAATAGAAGCGACTGGTCATAAAGTTATTTCCGTAGAAGTGGACGATGGGAAGCTTAAGCCTGATCATATAAAAATGGTGATAGACGAGCACACAGATGAACATATGGTAAAACCTAAGATGGTTTACATATCAAATCCAACAGAAATAGGAACTATTTATAAGAAACAGGAGTTAGTGGATTTAAGTGAATTTTGCAAGAAAAGCAACATGATTCTGTATATGGATGGAGCGAGACTAGGGTCTGCTCTGTGTTCTAAAGAGAATGATGTAGAGCTTTCGGACTTGCCAAAACTTACCGATGCTTTTTATATAGGTGGAACTAAAAATGGTGCATTAATGGGAGAAGCGCTTGTAATTAATACTGATATGCTTAAGGAAGATTTTAGATATCATATTAAGCAAAAGGGAGGATTACTTGCAAAGGGAAGAATAATTGGTATACAGTTCCAGGAATTGTTTAAAGATGATATTTTTTTTGAACTTGCAAGACATGCAAATGGGATGGCGGAAAAGTTAAAAATAGGAATTAGTGATTGTGGATATAAATTTTTGATTAATTCATCAACCAATCAAATATTCCCCATATTACCTGATAAAATAATTAATAGACTTTGCGAAAAGTATTTATTTTATAAATGGCAAAAGGTGGATGAGGATAATTTTGCCATTAGATTAGTAACATCATGGGCAACAGAGGAAAATGCGATTAAATCATTTATTGATGATTTGAGGATAATGGGAAGAATGTAGTGCGAGCTTAACAATTTATATTTCATTACAATAAAAGATTAGGGAGGTTTCAATTGAGTAATTTACTAGAATCATTGAAAGTAGGAAACATAGAGTTGAATAATCGCTTAGTTATGGCGCCAATGGCTACATCTAAATCTCAGGATGACGGCAAGGTAAGTGAAGATATTTTAAATTATTATAAAGAAAAGTCAGAAGGTGGATATATATCTTTAATTATCATTGAGCATAGTTTTATAAATAAGGAGGGAAAGGCAAGCAATGGTCAGTTATCAGTATCAGAGGATAATGATATAGAAGGAATAAAAAAACTAGCAAAAATAGTACAAAGCAATGGGTCGAGGGTTGTTATGCAAATTAATCACGCAGGAGGAGCAGCTAGTAGTGAGGTTACAGGAACTAACCCAGTAGCGCCATCAGCCATTTCTAATCCTCGGTTTAAAGAAAAAGAATTACCACATAAACTTTCTAAAGAGGAGATAAAAGCAATCATTAAAGATTTTGGGAGAGCCGCACGCCTTGTTAAAGAAGCGGGTTTTGATGGAGTGGAAATACATTCAGCTCATGGATATTTATTAAATCAATTTTTATCACCACTTTCAAATAAAAGAACTGATGAATATGGTGGGAATCTGAATAATCGTATTCGTATTCATTTAGAAGTAATTAAAGCAGTAAAAGAAGCTGTGGGAGAAGATTTCCTAGTTCTTTTAAGACTGGGCGCAGCAGATTATATAGAAGGTGGAACAGTTATCGAAGATAGTGTAATTGCAGCTAAAGAATTTGAAAAAGCTGGAGTTCACATTCTTGATATTTCTGGTGGGTTTAATGGATATACAATGCCAAGTTCAACAGAGCAAGGATATTTCTGGCCATTAACGGCTGCTATTAAAAAGGCTATTTCCATACCAGTCATTTTAACTGGTGGAATTACTGAAGTTTCCGCTGCTGAAAGATTACTCTCTGAAGGTAAAACAGATCTTATTGGAGTTGGAAGAGCTATACTTAAAGATTCTAAATGGGCACAAAGAGCTATAGAAAATCTTAAATAATATATAAAAACATTCTAATATTACAAAAAAATGAATTCCATATAAAGAAATGCTTCATAAACCTATTGACGAATTACAAAAAACAAAGTAAAATGAAAGAAATCTAAAATAAAATATCATAATCATGGAATCGAGTTAATTTTGTAACAAAGGACAAGCACATTTAGACAGAAATTTAAAAGTCCTATGTGTAATAAAATGATTTATTTACTTACTTACTTGCTTCAATTAATTTAACAAATTATTATTATTAATTATGGGGGGGAAAGATGAAAAATGCTGATGAAATTAAAAAATTAATATGTGATGCCATTGATAATAATGCTGAGAAAATAATAGCCATTGCAAAGCATATTGGTGAAAATCCTGAACTTGGATTTAAAGAGTATAATACTTCTAAAGTTGTTGAACAGGTCTTTAAAGAATTAGGGTTAACATACAAATCAAACTTAGCACTTACAGGAGTAAAGGCTAAGCTAAAAGATACTACAGATAGTGTAAATATTGCAATTATTGGTGAATTGGATGGTATTCCATGTCCAGAACACCCTTTTAGTAACAAGGATACAGGCGCATCACATGCATGTGGGCATAATCTTCAAATTGCTGCACTAATAGGCGCAGCAATGGGTTTAAAGTTATCTAATGTAAGTGATGACTTGGATGGAAATGTTACTTTTTTTGCAGTACCAGCAGAGGAATTTATCGAAGTAGAATATAGAGACCAGCTACGATCAGATGGTAAACTTCATTTTCTAGGAGGCAAACAAGAATTAATTTATAAGGGAGAGTTTGATGATATAGATATGTCTTTAATGTTTCACTCTCAATCGAATACATCTGAACCTACAATTGCTATAGGTGAAACTGGTAATGGGTTTATAGTTAAAAAAGTTCAGTACATAGGGAAAGCAGCACATGCAGCCCAAGCACCTGATGAAGGTATTAATGCTTTAAATGCTGCAATGATGGGTATTATGGGAATTAATGCATTAAGAGAGACATTTAGAGATGATGAACATATAAGAGTTCATCCAATTATAACCAAGGGAGGTACTACAGTAAATAGTGTACCAGATGATGTTAGATTGGAAACTTATGTTAGAGGAAAGACTGTAGAGGCAATAGAGAAAACAGATTTAAAAGTTGAGAGAGCACTTAAAGCAGGTGCATATGCAATTGGTGCTGATATAAAAATACATACGATACCAGGATATTTACCTATTAAATGCTCTAAAGAGTTTAATGATTTACTACTCTATAATGCTAAGAAATTTGAACCAGAAGTAAAGGTAATTAAAGCTGAACATTTTGATGCTTCATCAGATTTTGGAGACATATGTCATCTAATGCCTGCTGTACATCCATTTATTGGAGGGGTAAGCGGCTCATTACACACAAAAGAATTTAAAGTAGAAGATTATTATGCGGCATGTATTCTACCTGCAAAATTTTTGGTAACTTCAATTGTTGATTTACTAATTGACAATGCTGATAAAGCTAAAGGAATAATTTCAAGTTACAAGCCTGATTTTACAAAGAAAGAGTATATTAAAGTTATGGATAAATATTTTTCTTAGGGGGATATATTAATGAAAAACTGGAAACTTCACATGATAGCATTAACAATTGTCGTTATTGCTGAAATGATTGGTACTTATAAGTTTAGATTAGGACCAGGTGTTATTGTTATTTTACCAATGTTGTATGCACTTATTCTCGGAGTTGTTGTAGGCCCAAAATATTTAAAGATTGCAAAAGAAAAAGAAGTTAATGACGCAAGTGGATTAATTACAATTTCACTAATGTTACTTATGGCCAGATATGGAACATTAATAGGACCTACACTACCTAAAATAATCCAATCTAGCCCAGCACTGATATTACAAGAATTTGGTAATATTGCAACTATATTAATAGCTGTTCCATTAGCAGTTTATTTAGGGTTAAAAAGAGAAACAATTGGAGCTGCACATTCTATTTGTAGAGAGCCCAATATAGCTTTAATTGGTGATGTTTATGGCTTAAATGGTCCAGAGGGTAGAGGAGTTATGGGTGTGTATATTTCAGGTACAGTTATAGGCACGGTATTCTTTGGTTTATTTGCAAGTTTATTAGCATCTTTTACACCACTTCACCCATATGCATTAGCTATGGCATCTGGTGTTGGTAGTGCTAGTATGATGACAGCAGCGGTTGGTACATTAACAGAAATGTATCCAAAAATGAAGGATACGCTTGCAGCTTATGGTGCAGCAAGTAATATGTTATCAGGTTTAGATGGAGTATTTATGTCTCTATGGATTGCATTACCATTTACAGAATGGTTGTACAGAAAGTGTTATAAGGTTAAATATGGAACAAATGCACCAATCACTAATGCAAAGGGGGAATAATTCATGAAACTTAAGGATTCATTTTTTATTTTAAGTATTGTGGCAGTATTATGCTTAGTAAGTAATTTTGTTGGGTCAAATAACGGAATAATGAAATCAGTACCTGGTATGATTATATTAGCAGCATTAACCATGGCAGGAATATTATTAAATAAGATTATACCATTAAAAATTCCAAGCGTTGCATATGTTGTTGTCTTAGGATGTATAGTTACTGTACCGGGATTCCCAGGTGCTGATATGGTAAATGAGTGGATGAAGAATATAAGCTTTATTTCATTAACAACACCGATACTAGCATACGCAGGTATTGCATTAACAAAGGACATTGATACATTTAAAAAGACAGGTTGGAAAATAATTGTAGTTTCATGTGCCGTATTTATAGGAACATACCTTGGTTCAGCATTAATTGCTCAAACAATTCTAAAAGCACTTGGACAAATTTAGAAAAATTATGGGAAAATAGGAACCGCTGAGATATATAAATATATTTTTAGCAAGTGGGCTGCAATCATCCCACTAGGTTGATTTTAACTTGGGAAAAGTTGTAAATTGTTTGATTGGAGATTAGAATGAGCATAAGTGGCTGGAGTAGCAGCTATTTGTGCTTATTTTGTCGTCAATATTCTAATTCTGGGGGTGTGGAGAATTCAAAATTATATTAGAGCGTTGATGTTATAACTTAATGTAAGTGCGTTACTGTACGTTGAACAAACTCCCATTGCTGGGGTAGGAAAAACATTGTATTTACTATAAGGATAATTTGCAATATAATAAGTTATATTAAACTAAAAAGAATCATAATCGATTACATTGAAGTGGAGATGAGCAAATGACAAAAATAACAAATAATATTGAATTTATAGTTAATGGAAAATATGATGCTAAAGAGGAAAGATGCGCAGAATTTCTATCAGTAGAACAATTAAAAAAAGTTAGACATATTCATGACAGTATTCCTGACTGCACGGCTACTCCCTTAGTACAATTAAAAAGTTTAGCTGAGTATCTAGGAGTAAAGTCAATATTTATTAAAAATGAATCAAAAAGAGGGGATATAAATTCATTTAAAATATTAGGAGCTACTTATGCTATTTCTAAGTTAGTTTGTGACAAGCTAGGACTTGAGGTTTTGAATGTTACGTTTGATTATTTAAAATCTGAGAGTGTTCACTCGAAAATTAAGGATATGATTTTGGCTACTTGTTCTGATGGAAATCATGGTAGGGGTGTAGCTTGGACAGCTAAGGAACTAGGCTTAAAAGCAATAATCTACATGCCTAAGGGAACAGTAGAAAGCAGAGTAAAAAACATAGAAGCATTAGGGGCAACCGTTACAGTTACTGAATTTAACTATGATGATACTGTAAGATATGCAAACAAAATGGCAACTGAGAACAATTGGTATATAGTTCAAGATACTTCATGGGAAGGTTACGAAGAAGTTCCAAAGACTATTCTCCAAGGATATTCAACAATGGGAATTGAAGCAATAGAACAACTAGAAGCTGCAGGTTATAAAAAGCCAACTCACTTATTTGTTCAAGCTGGTGTTGGTGCAATGGCGTCCGGTGTAACAGGAGCTATATCAAATTATTATAATGGAGATATGCCTACTACACTTATAATGGAGCCTAAAAATGCAGCATGTTACTTTAAGTCTGGGGAAATGAATGATGGTACAGCATATACAGTAGGTGGATCATTAGATAGTATCATGGCAGGACTTGCATGTGGAGAACCTGTTCCAGCTGGATGGGAAATAATAAGAAATTTCGCAACTGGTTTCTGTAAATGTGCTGATAGTGTAACTGCTACAGGAATGAGAATTCTCGGTAACCCTATTGGAGAGGACGCACGAGTAATTTCTGGAGAGTCTGCAGCAATAGGTGCTGGAGTACTTTCACTTCTAATGAGTAACCCAGAGTTTAGTTCAGTAAAGGAAAAGCTTAGCCTTAACAAAGATTCTGTAGTATTAATGTTCAGCACAGAAGGCGACACTGATCCAGTAAATTATAGGGATATAGTATGGAATGGTGCGTATCCACTATAATAAAATTTCAGTTATAAATGTGGTCGAGTCCACTTAAATAAAAATCTTTAGAATGGAAGAACTTCCAGTTTTCTACCGTGGTGACTTACCCATAGTAGCAACTGGAGGTTCTTCTTTGTTGATTTTGCAAATAAGAAGGAAAATGATAAATTTTTGTAGTATTATGTTTATAAACATGAGTATGATAAAATAATCAGACTTGAAGTTTTTTATATGCTTAAGATAATAAGGGGTGGTGGAAAACTGATTATTGCTGACTTAAAGCAAAGACAAATACCGTATATTTTGCTAAGTGGAAATTTGGAAGATCGAATTGATAAGGTTGATAGGATATTAAGCAAATAAACAATATCAATATTTGTAGAATAATGGTATTATATAGGAATGAACATTGCTTATGTATAATACTAGATTAAATAATTGATAGGGGGAAATGTAAATGAATAATTATGGATTTTTGTCTTTAGTGCCTGTTTTTTTGGCAATTGTTCTAGCCATTAAGTATAAAAATGTAGTTGTGGCTTTATTTTCAAGTGTATTGGTGGGAGTACTTATAACGGTAAAATGGAGGCCTATATTAGGTGTGACAACCATGATTGAGAAATACTTTTTTGTGCAACTTACAGACTCATATAATGCAGGTGTACTTGTATTACTAGTGTTTATTGGTGGGTTTATAGCACTTATGGAAAAATCAGGAGGAGCTACGGCATTTGCTAATAAGGTTGCTAAAATAATTAATGATAGGCGTAAAGTACAATTATCTGCGTGGGCTGGTGGAATTCTTATATTCTTTTCGGATCTTGGAACACCACTAATTGTCGGACCGATTTTTGAGCCTTTATTTGATAAATTAAGAGTTTCTAGAGAAAAGTTAGCTTGGATACTAGATTCCACAGCTTCACCAGTAGCAGTACTAATACCTTTTATAGGCTGGGGAGTATATATTATGGGACTTATACAAAAGGAATTTGATATATTAATGATCACTGAAACAGATTGGTCAGCTTTTATTAAATCTATCCCGTTCAATCTTTATTCGATTTTGGCGGTTACTATTGTTCCTATTGTTGCATTTACAGGATATGAGTTTAGCGCAATGGCAAAAGCTGAGAAAAGGACTCAAGATACAGGAGAAAAGTATTGGGCTGACTCTAAGCCTTTAAGAAAATCTGAAAACGTAGAAAATCCCTCAAGTAAACCTATACTTATTTGGTTACCTTTAATAGTATTACTTGTAACTATGGTTGGAATACTTGCACCATTGGGTTTTCCTTTTAAAAAAGTTCCAGGGGGTGCTTTTAGATCCGCATTAAGCACGGGTTATTTATTTGCAGGAGTTCTTTTAATAGCTATGATGGTATTCTATAAAGTGAAAACCTTTGAAGAAAGTTTTAATATTTACCTTCAGGGTATGAGCAAAATGATGTATGTATCTGTAATTCTTGTTCTTGCATGGTCATTAAGTTCAGTCAGTAAAGAATTGGGCACATCAGCTTACATTATAGAGGCAACTAAAGGTAACATGCCCGCTTATCTGCTACCTGCTACAGTATTTATAATTGCTGCAATTTTATCTTTTTCAACTGGCTCGTCTTGGGGAACATTTGCAATATTGATGCCATTAGTTATACCCATGGCACATGCTATCGGTTCACCGATTCATATATGTATTGGCGCTATTTTAGCAGGTGGAATGTTTGGGGACCATTGTTCACCTATATCTGATACAACAATTCTTTCTTCTTCTGGAGCTGGATGCGATCATGTAGATCATGTAAAGACGCAATTGCCTTATGCATTATTAAATGGGTTTGTATCAGTTATTGGATTCATTATAGCAGGAATAACACAAAGTGTAATTGCATTGTTTATTTCAATTATTCTATCGTTAGTTATTCTACTGATTGCTTCTAAAATTAAAGGTGTTAAAATAAAAAATATGACATTGAAAGAGGCTGAGAGTTTAAATAGATAGCGTTTAGCAAAGGGGCAAATGTATGACTAAAGTATTTCAAATTTTAACATACTTATTTATTTTATTTATATTGTGGATTCTAATTGAGGCTCAAGTTTTTAGAGTTCGAAAAACTAGGATTAAAAATGTTAAGATACCAAAGTGTTTTAACAATTTTAAAATTGTTTTTATATCAGACATACACTATGGAAAATTTTTTAGGGCTAAGAGATTGATAAAGGTAGTCAATAGAATTAATAAATTAGAGCCGGATAGTGTAATAATAGGTGGGGATTATTTAGATATTTCAGTGAAAAGTAATAAGAATGTAAGTAAGTATTTAGAAGAAACCTTTGAAATACTAAAGAAATTAGAATCTAAGTTAGGAGTTTTTACAGTACTAGGGAATCATGATTATTTTAACAGAAGGGAATCCTTATTAAATGAAATAAATTCAAGTTCTTTTAAGCTACTTAAAAATACAAAGGTATCTCTTAATGCCGGCAGAGATAGTATACTACTAATAGGAATGGACGATTTAGTTAAAGGAAATCCAAAAGTTAATTTACTTAAAGAAAGTAGCAATGTGTTTACTATTGCTATATCACATAATCCGGATTTTTTCAGTGATTATAAAAACCTGATTAATTATGATTTAGGAATTTCAGGACACACCCATGGAGGCCAAGTAACTTTTTTTGGATTATATGCACCTCATACATCTTCTAAATATGGTCAAAGGTACACGAAGAAAATAGTTCATGAGGAAAAAAGAGATATAGTATTAACCAATGGCATAGGTAATGGAACTTTACCTATAAGATTTTTTGCTGTTCCAGAAATTGTTGAAATTAGTTTAGAATGGACTTCATGATGCAAGCTCTGTAGTTGCATCTTACTAGAAATTGTCTATTAATTATTGAACCCTTAGAAAGTGGTGTGTGCTTTCTAAGGGTTTTATCTATTTATATATATCTGAAAATTCAACATTCATTTTTTCAATAAACTTCGCGCTCTTATCAGTTTCATTAATATTATTTAATATGCATTCTCCGATTGTATCACGCTTAACTGGAAGTTCAATAATGAACTCCGAACCCTTTCCATATTCACTTTTAACTTTAATCTTCCCACCATTCATTTCAACAAGAGATTTAGTTAAAGCTAAACCAATTCCACTGCCTTCATTCTCCCGTGTATATAATTTTGAAACTTGCTTATACCTCTCAAATATAATATTCTGATTCTTTTCTTCAATACCAATGCCATTGTCTTTAACTGAAATAAAAATAGTGTCTTCACTATTATAAATATTAATATCAACAGAATTCATAGTGAATTTTATAGCATTTGAGATAATGTTTAGCATTATTCTTTCAATCATATCCACGTCACATATTATTAACTTTTCCTCCACATCTGTACAAAAGGATAAGGTTATATCTCTTTGACTTGCATAATCTGATACTGACATTGCAATTCTCTTAATAAGACTTACAATATCTTGATTCATAAAATTGGGTTGATAAAATCCAGCGTCAATTTTAGTTGTATCAATTAGATTATTAACCAATCTTAATAGTCGCATGCAATTTCGCTTCATAGCTTTTAAGTGATTTGAACTTTTTTCTTTATCAAGACAAGAGTCATTTTTAAGATATAACTCAAAGAGCTGAACCCCTGCAAGAGTAACGTTAATAGGAGTTCTAAGTTCATGTGACATATTAGCAATAAACTCACTTTTATTAATACTAGCCTTTTCCGCAATTTCTTTTGCTTTTTTTAGAGCTTCTTTAGCTAGTTTTTGAGAAGTAATATCTTGAAGTACCCCGTAACGAAAGGCTGGTTCTAAGCAAGGCTCTTTTACTGAAGTAAATCTATCAACAAACCAGCGATATTCACCATTTTTGCATAAAAAACGGTACTCTATTTCATTTGATACACAGTTTCTGGTGGATACTTCTCTTATAAGCTTAAGTACATTATGTAAATCATCTGGATGAATCTTTTTAAGAACATTATCCTCGGTCATTACTATCATTTCCTCAGGAGTATACCCTGTTAATTTTTCAATAACTGGACTCAAGTAATCATATTTATTACTTGCAATATCTCGTCTATAAGACGCATCCTGGGAATACTCAAGAACATTAGAAAGTCTCTCTTTGGCTTCTCTTAATTCTTGTTCCATTAGCTTGCGAGAATTAATAGCAGAGTGAGTACCAGTGATTCTTAAAGGCTTTCCATCTATAGTCCAACTTATAATTTTACCCCTAGAGAGTATCCATTTATAAGATCCATTTTTTGTAAGTATTCTAAATTCGCACTCATAAATTGGAACTAATCCTTCTATATACATATTTAACTTTCGGTAAGTAGAGCACTTATCATCTGGATGTATTAACTTGTCCCATTCACTAAATAAATTCTGAATCTCATCTTCTTCGTACCCAATCATGTTCTTCCATCTTTTTGAGTAAATTACACTATTGGTTGTTGCATTCCAATCCCAAACACCATCCCCGTTTCCCTCAAGGGCAAATGTTAGTCGTTGCTCGTTTACTTTTAAATCCTCTATGGTTTTCTTACCTTTAATTATCTCTTTTTCAAGCAGTGTATTAATTTCTTTCAACTTTTGAAAGCTATTTTCAGTTTTTTCTTCCAGTTTTTTGTTTTTTTTAATCATTTCTTCTTCTATATTCTTTTTATCAGTTATATCATGGATAATAGAATATAATAATTTCTTGCTATCCTGAGTTATGGGTCCACTGTGAACCTCCACATCTCGGATTTCACCATTTGCTTTTCGGTGTTTAAAGTAAAAGCAAGTTTTTTCTTCTATAGAGGCAAGGTTCATTGTGATCTAACTATTATGGATGAACCAACTACAGGTATGGATGCCGCAGTTAGAAAAGAAATATATAAAATAATGCTTAAGGACTACATTGAAAATCCTCGTAGTATTATTATTTCCAGCCATCATTTAGAGGAACTAGAGGATATATTAGAACACATTCTATTGCTAAAGGATGGTACTAAGTTTCTTCATATGCCTATAGTGGAGTTTAAAGAATATGCCATTTCATTTAGAGGAAAAGTGGAAGCTGTGAAACCATTTATTAAAGGGAGAAAAGTGCTTTACGAAGAGCACTTCGGTAAGGATAGCGTTTATTTAGTTGTTGAGACTAAGAACTTCGAAGAAGATTTAAATGATGCTAAAGTAAATAATATTGAAGCTAAATCAGTAAGTACTAATGATTTATGCATATATTTAACCGGTCCAAAGAAAGGGGGTATAAGCAATGTCTTTAGTAAAGAATAATTTCATTTCAGTTGTAAGGAAACAGTATGGTTTTAAGCTTCAAGGCTTTTCAAAATTTTTCTTTATCATTATTGTTACTCAAATAATAGGAATGTTATTTACCATGAGTAATGCTGGTGGTATGACGTCAACTTCTAATGAAACTTATAGTTTTAAAATAGAACAAAATTCTACTATATATGTTTTTATATTTACAATTGCCATTGTGACTGGAGCTACAATATTATTAAATCTTAAGGAATATAAGGATATGGATTTTACTTTTGTAACGAATCGCATCAGTAGCAATATTTCAAATATAGGATTTTTGATTACCCTTTCATTATTTGGAGCAGTTACATCAGCGTTGTCAGGGGTTTTGACTCGGACAATAAAGTACTTTCTTATTGGGAGTTCAAAAATTATAGAAGTTGGATTTTACCTAACACCAGGGGAGATTATGTGTAGTATTGGTGCTAACTTTTTATATTTTATATTGTTCAGCTCTCTTGTTTATTTCTGCACTGTTCTTACTCAAAAGTCTAATATATTTTTTGTTATTATATTGATAGTAGTGGTTTTATTTACACAAACACCTCTCTTTGGAAATATAATTGAGTTTTATGGAAAAGAAAACAATTTTTTGATTTTCATGATTAAAGCATTAATTATGGTAACTATATTTTTCACAGCTAGTATTCTTGTATCAAATAACCAGGAGGTGAGAGGATTAAAAATAAATATATAAAACTTATTGTAATCGTGTATATTTCACTTAATATACTAGGCGTTATTATTTATTATACAATCCCAAAAGGGGATTTTGTGCAGTCTAAATCAAGTGTAGCCTTGAAAGAATTTGAAAACATGGATGAGATAATGAGTAATCCACAGTTATTAGCGTCTAAGAGTTCTGAGGAAAAATATAACACTAAAAACTAAGATTTTGATTATGAAGGAAAAAAATTAGAAATTAATTTTACGAAGGGAAATTATCAAATTATTGTTGATAGAAAAATTTCGAATGATAACAAAATAGAAGTATATTGGTACCCTGGCTTTATAACGTTTAATGGAATTGATTTTATAAATATGCTAAAGGAACCTAAAATAAAATTGATTAAAAGTGAATTAAACATAAAGTGTGAAAAGCAAAAGTTTAGCCTTACACAGTTTTCTAAAGACATAGTTATTAATCAGTTTTATGAAAGTAATAAGGGGGCTACTAGTTTTCGAAGTGGTATGATATATATAAGAATTCCGAAAACTCTTAAGATTTTAGGGGATGGGAAATACCAGTAAAAAGCAAGAATCAAGTTTGCAACTACTCGCGTAATACAGAATTTAATAAATATTCATAAATAACACCAGTTTGATGCTGGTGTTATTTATTTTGCAAATAAGAAGAGAAGTGGTAAATGTTTGTAGAATTATGGTTATAATGGAAATATGACAAAATAATGAGACTTGAAGTTTTTTTTATATACTTAAGATAATAAGGGGTGGGGTAATGAAAAGTTTAAAAGTAAAGTTCGGGATGGTTGTATCTTTGGTATGTCTATTTTGCTTATTACTTTCAATGGCTGTTAGCTATTACATATCATACGGTATAGTCCTTAACGAGTCCACAGAAAAGGCATTGATTTCTTCGGAAAAATATGCAGAAGAGATAAATGGGTGGATGCAATCTTAGGGGAAAATGATTGAAGAAATGGGTAATGACTTGGAATACTATAATAATTATGATTCAAACTATCTTATGGACTATTTCGAGGCAAAGCAAAAACCAAATCCATATATTCTTTGCTATTATGTAGGATTTAATGATGAAAAATTCATTTCAGGGGATAGATGGGTGCCAGACGCTGACTATAATTGCCCTGAAAGGGATTGGTACAAATCTGCTATAGCTTCTGGTAAACTGATTTATACAGATCCTTATTTAGATGCCACCACAAAAATAAAATGGTTATTAGTATAGCAAGCCCCATAAAGAAAAACGGAATAGTTTCAGGAGTTGTGGGGGCAGACATATATGTGGATTATCTTACAAAGATAGTTCAAGAAGCAAAATTAGGAGACAAAAGCTATGCTTTCTTGTTAGATAGTAGTAACAATTATATAATTCATCCAAATAAGGACTTTCAACCTACAGATGAAAATGTTTTTAGTATAGAGACCATATTAGATGGTAGATTCAAAGCTATGGGTCAAAACATAAAAAAAGGTGTAAGTGGAATAGAAAAGCAAGCTGATTATGACAATGAAACCAAGTATTTTACCTATGCACCTGTAAACACAGCTAAATGGACTTTTGGATTTGCAATACCTCAGGCAGAGTTTACTAAGGCACTAAGTAAGCTTTTGTGGGGATTTGGAGTTGCTCTTATTGTTTCTATGATAATATCAATGGTTTTAGCTGTTATATTAGCCAAAAGCTTGGTAAAACCAATTGCTAAACTTAAAAACCATACAATGGTAAGGGAACTTAAATTAATAATTGGACGTGTATTTGATACCACGAAAAAAGTACAAGTGTTTGCTGATGATTTAAAAAATTCATCAAAAAATGTGGAATCTATTTCTAATGAAATAAGTGTATCATCCCAGGAAATAGCATCTGAATCAATTTCGCTTACAAATAGTATAAACTCCGGAGCAGATTTTTTAGAAGGATTCTCTGAAAAGCTTGATGATACTATTTCCAATATTGATAGCTTGAATAATAATACAAGCACAACAAAAAATGAAATAAAAAAAAGTTTTGATAATCTAAAAAATTTAAAGGAAATAGAAAGCAAGAACAAAGAAAATTTTATTGAAATTTATGATATTATTGATGCCTATAACAAAAGCACTACAAATATAAATGTCATGACTGATGTTATATCAAAGATATCACAGCAAACTAATATGCTTGCATTAAACGCAGCTATAGAAGCGGCGAGAGCAGAAGTTTACAGATGTAAAGGCCCAACTAATATCCATATCGGAAAATAGAGATCAAATAGGAAATATTATGAAAAACATGGGAGTCATTTCCGAAAAAACTTCTTCATCTACCCAGAAGATTTCCCCATCTTTAGAGGAGCAACATGCTCTAATAAATACTATGTGCGACAATATTGAAAAGCTTTCAGAATATATTGCTGGTTTAGATGGATCTGTTACAAAGTTTAAAATTTAGTTCACTCCATTAAAATAAAAAACTTTTAGAAAGTCATTGAGGGGAAACTGCTGAGATATCTCAGTGGTTTTTTCGATGCTTTAGCAGAATTATAGAGAATGGTTTTATTTGTATCTTATATCTAATTCCAAGAAACACAGTGCGGAATCTATGAGATTTTGAAAAGAACAATTGAGACAGACACAGGCTTCTCTAGAGAAGAAGTAATAAATTTTGTTAAAGGGATGAATTTATACTATAATATATATAAATGAGTTAAAAAGGGGGGATCGAGGTATACATTTAAAATGCTAAGAGAAAAATTTATTATGCTTTCAAGCCTAAGTTTGTTAAGCAACTTCCTAGTGTAGAGTCTCTCTTTTAACGGAGAATTTTAAATTTTCAAATTAGATGATGATGTTATAAGTGTAGTTAACTGGGGAGGAATGTAACATGCTAGAACAAGAGAAAGAACCAACTTATATTATAGAATCTAAAAAAAAGTGTATTGAATTAGGTATGAAGGAAAATGAACCTAGGAAACCAAAAAATATTATGTCGGAATTAAAATTAGCAGATAAGAAAGAAACTTATAAAGAAATTTTAGAGGTTGTAAAATCATTTAGTGAAAAGATATTAAAATCACTAGAAGGTACTCCTATATTAATAGTTATATCAGATGAAAAGGGTTATTTATTGGAAACGATGGGAGACGAAACAATAAAATCAACCATAGCACAACTCGGAATTAAGTCAGGTATTCAATTTAGCGAAGATATGGGTACAAATGTGGTTAGTTTAACTCTAAAACAAGATCATCCGGTACAGTTAATAGGAACTAATCATTTTCATACAGTTTTACATAACAGTGCATGTTATGGTGTACCATATCATGATAAGGATGAAAATACTATATTAGGGAGCATATGTATTATGACTACCATAATAATTCACAATCCGTTTTTTTTGATGACATTGACTACTTTAGTTGATGCAATAGAACGTGAATTGTTGCTTAGAAAACAAAATGATAAACTTAATAAATTGAACCAAACCTTGCGAAATAAAAATAGAAAGATTGAAGAGCAGAAAAAGGCGTTAGATGCAATAATAGAAAGCACATCAGATGGTATTTCTATTATTGATGACAAAGGAGAATTTAAATTATTAAATAAAAACGCAAGAGAAACGTTCCTTCCACCTCAGAATTATTTGGGCGATATACATGAGTGGAACGAACAATGTGAACTTTTCTATTTTAAAGGGAATAAAATCACAAATGAAAACATTCCTGCTACTAGAGTTTTTCGAGGTGAAAAATTTTCTGATTTGAAGGTATCTGCAAGATTTCCAAATAAGTTAGTTCATCTTGATATTAGCGGAACACCTATTTATGATACAGAAGGCAAATTTGCTCTGGGAGTAATTTGCAGTCGTGATATGACGAATTATTACCAGCGAGAAGAAATTATAAAAAGTCGAAATGATTTTTTGGATAGACTTATAGATAATCTTGAATTACCTGTCATTAGACTATCCTGTCCGGATTTAAAGGTTTCGGAAATAAACCAAAAGGCGGTTGATGTTGTAAATTTATTTAAGCCAGATATTATATCAGCTGTGCAAGTAAAAGGAAATAAAATTTCAGATATAGTTACAAACATTGATGACGATTATTCTAACAAAATCAATGAAGTAATAAAAGATAAAGAAATAAAATATATAAATAAAAAAACTCATATAATCAATGGAGATGAAATATATTGGAATGTTATATTTGAACCTGTGTTTGAACTAAATGGAGAGATTCAAGAAATACTTGTGTTGATAATAGATATTACAACTGAAATAAAATCTAACAAAATTATGGAAAGCGAATTGAAAGCCCAAGAAGAGTTTTTAGCCAATATATCCCATGAACTTAAAACTCCATTGAACGTTATATATTCAACAATACAATTATTTAATATGTATTGTAAAAGTGGTTCATTAGATCAAAATAAGAGGTCAGTCGTTAAATATATTAATTCAATGATGCAAAATTGCTATAGGTTATCTAAACTTATTAATAATATAGTAGATTTATCAAAAATTGAGGCTGGATTCTTTGATCTTATCTTATCAAATAATAACATAGTAGAAGTTGTAGAGGAAATTGTGATGTCAGTTACTCCTTATACTGATATAAAGGGCTTAAATATAATTTTTGATACTGACGTGGAGGAAAAAAATATTGCTTGTGACCCAGAAAAAATAGAGAGGGTAATGCTAAATCTTATATCAAATGCAATTAAATTTTCCAATGTAGGAAACAAAATATTTGTTAATATTAAAGATAAAAATGAATTCATTGAAATATCGATAAAAGATAATGGTATAGGTATTAAACATAATCAATTAGATATGATATTTAATAGATTTAAACAAGTAGATAAATCTCTGTCAAGAAATGCAGAGGGTACAGGTATAGGATTAAGTTTAGTTAAGGCCATTGTTGAAATGCATAAAGGTAGAATATATGTTGAAAGTGAGTTTGGGAAAGGAAGCACGTTTACCGTTGAGCTTCCTGCCAGAAAAGTGATTCAAGAAAATTTATTGAATAGTGGTAAGATCCGAAATAAAACTGAAGATTTGCAAGTTGAACTTTCAGATTTATAATAAGGAGATGCATACTCAGATAACCTCATATCTAACGATGTGGGGTTTTGTATATTTTGCATTTATGGTATAATCAATTGTTATAGTTTTTCCGACCACTCACTAGGCTTACTGGCCAGTTATGCGAATTCTTTATGTAATATATGCAAGTATGACTATACTTTATTTGGGAAATTATAAATAAATAATCTTTAGGAGTGAATAAATGAATTCAATAATTGAAGTAAAAAATTTCACTAAGAAATATGGTGAGTTCACAGCAGTAAATGATATTTCTTTTGAAGTAGAAGAAGGTACTATTTTTGCATTTTTAGGTCCTAATGGCGCTGGCAAGAGTACTACAATAAATACATTATGTACAATATTTGAAAAAACCTCGGGCACACTTTTAATAGATGGGAAAGATGTTACCACACAAAAAAGTGAGGTAAGGTCAACAATTGGGGTGGTTTTTCAAGATGCAACATTAGATAATAAAATGTCTATTAACGAAAATCTTAAAATGCACTGCGTTTTTTATAATATTCCTAAAAAGGAAGTTGAAGAACGAATACAATTTGTTTTGAAACTGGTTGATTTACTTAAAGAAAGGAATAAAATGGTTGGGGCCTTATCTGGTGGTATGAAGAGGCGGGTTGAAATTGCTCGTGGTCTAATTCATTATCCAAAGGTTCTATTCCTTGATGAACCTACAACAGGGTTGGATCCACAAACACGTGCACATATTTGGGAGTATATTACGAAACTCCAAAAGGAAAGAAATATTACCATTTTTCTTACAACTCATTATATGGAAGAAGCTGAAATATGTAACAAAGTCGCTATTATGGATGGCGGTGTTATAGTTGCATATGACACACCCTATGCCTTGAAAAAACAATATACAAAAGATAAGGCATATATTACAACTGAAAATGAGGAGGAGTTAGAGAATCTATTAGAAGAATATAAATTAGAATATGTAAAAAAGGATGGTTATTATAAGGCTGATGCGGAAAATATTAGTGGTCTATTACAGGTTTTGAGTTTACAAAAAGATGTTATATCTGATATAGAAATAAAAAAAGGTACTTTCAATGACGTATTTCTCGAGATAACCGGCAAGAAAATTAGAGAGGAGGCATAATATGAATACGGTATTAGCTTTATGGAAAAGAGGATTGAAAGCATTTATAAGAAATAAAACAGGACTTATTTTTTCGATTATAATTCCATTTTTCTTTATTTATGTATTCGGTGCGATTTTTAAAAATGATTTTATAGAAAACCCAATCGCATATATGCTTTCCGGGGTTATAATAGTAACTGTTTTCGAAAGTGCACTGACCCTTGCATCATCAACTGTTGATGATATGGTAAGTGGATTCATGAAAGAGGTTTTGGTTTCCCCAGCTAAAAGAATAGCAGTGGCTGCAGGTCAGATTTTAACAGCAACAACTGTTTCAACTGTTCAAGGTATGTTAATTTTAGTTATCGGTATGTTTATAGGAATTGAGTTTACAACATGGTTAACTCCTATATACGTTCTTTTGGCAATGATTTGTGTTGGCTTAGTATTTTCAGGGGTTGGATTATTCCTTGCAACTGTGGTGAAGAGTGGTCAAACCTTCCAAATTGTTAAAACAGCTATAACTATGCCCTTAACATTTCTCTCAGGTGCATATATACCTTTATCAATGTTGCCTAGCACGCTTAAGTATGTCGCATATTTAAACCCGATGACCTATGCAACTGCCTTCTTTCGCATGATTGTTTTGGAAAAAACAAACTTAACTAATGCTCAACTTGTTAAAGAGGGGTTAGCTATTGATATAAACGGATTTATTGTAACTCCTTTTATATCTTTGATTATAATAGTTCTTCTTGGAGTAGTATTTTTGACATTATCAACTCTATCATTCGTTAATACAGACTTTTCTAGTATTAATAGAAGCTCTACTGATGCTAATGATTTGTGGAGTTAAGTATACAATTAACCCTGCTACTGCAGCTAAATAATGTTCATTAGTCTATATTTTTTATATTGTTCAGAGTTTATACTTGTTTTTTTAAAAATAAATTAGTATAATCATATTATTATGTAGAACATTAAACATACTAAATAATATTGATAAAGGACTGATTATACAATGGATGAGAACAGTAAACTTTTTGAACAACTTCCTAAGGGGAGTATTTCAGAAATTATTATACAAAGGATTACAGATGCACTTATTAATGGAGAATTAAAACCTGGTGATAAAATTCCAACTGAGGCTGAGTTCAGCCAGAAATTGGGCATATGTCGAAATTCCGTGAGAGAGGCCGTTAAAGTTTTATGCGCATTCGGTGTTTTAGAAATTAAACGTTCTGAGGGAACGTTTGTTGTTGAAAAATTTAATCAGACTCTATTCAACCCAATCGTATATGGTATAATTCTATCAAATAAATCATTTCAAGATCTTTTGGAGTTTAAATTAACTTCTTTAAATTCTGTTTTATATCTTGCCATAAAAAAGGCTAACAATGAAGATATTTCCAAGTTAAAGGAGATTTATAATACTTTTGAAGCCGTAATGCAGGAAAGTCCCCCTAATATTCAAAAGATGTATAAAAGTAGTAAGGATTTTTATAGCTTTTTAGCTCAAATCACAAAAAATCCTCTTATTATACAGAACAACGAGGTTGTTATGAAAATATCCAAGTGGTCGCGGATGGAAGCAATTCAAGTTACTGTCAACACGGATAGGCGTGAGTATATGCCAGATTATTATTTAAAAATAGTGGAGCTAATTGAAACAAGAGATACAAAAGGTATCGGTAGTTTGATAGATTACATTTTTGATCGATGGAAGGAATTATTAGACAAGTAGTGAACAATTCCTTTTTTAAGCAAATAAAACCACACTTAATGCAAAATTTTTGTTTGCATTAAGTGTGGTTTTATTTTTACTAATATAATATGAAAAATATTTATTGTTCAAATATTCACAATATTCAACGGGAACTAAATATATTCATACGTGTAAATACATGAATTAATGGTAATAAGATATAATTTAAAGTTGTAAAGAAGATAAATGTAAAACATTGCTTTATATAATTATGATTTTTTTTAAAATGGTATCCGTCATTTTTGCATTTCCTTATTTTAACTAAGGTAGACTCATTAGCAGCTATGTAAATAAGTTTGACTGAGTAAACAAGGCGGAATTTACATAACTGTGTGTTAGATAAACTAGCTATAAATAATAGGTTAGATTTATAAAAAAAGTAAGCGATGGAACAAACACCGTAATGTAAATTAACCTCCTGTTTGATATACTTTGATAAAGTAGTCGATGGGAGGTTTTATTTTGAGATCCACAGCTGAAGATCTGCTTCTCTGGGAGCAAATAATTAATAAAAGA
>NZ_JAENWM010000033.1 GCF_016650035.1 Clostridium sp. | reverse complement strand
TTTTCTAAAAGTTCCTGCATCTTGTAGGCTTGTTTGCTATGCCTATTTTTATTACTAACTACTCCCTGAACATAAAATTTATAGCGTTATAATAATTCTGTACAAAATCAAGTTTTACATATTAGTTTCCGTGACTACTCTAATGAAATTAAAAACACTTTAGTATCAGAGCTATCATTAAATTCATCTACCAATTTAATTCTATCTCGTGATTTTGTTTTACCATCCAAGTAAAGGTAGGGTATTCCTTTTCCATTTAAATTTTCTCCTATCTTTTTAAGTGCAGATGTAAATTGAGAAAATAGTAACACCTTCCCATCTGAATCTATATGTTTCTCAATAAGTTCTATTGCTACTTTTAGCTTGCCACTCCCACCCCTGTATTCATCTATTACAAGTGAAGGATCTAAACAAATTTGTCTGAGTCTTGTTAAATATGAAAAAACCTGTATTCTACCATCCCCGTCATTTTTCATTTTGTCCCGGACAGTTTTGATATATGATTTATATACGGTCCTTTGAGTGGATGTCATCTCAACTATAAATTTCTTTTCTATTTTATCTGGCAATTCTTTCATTACTTCCTTTTTAGTTCTTCTTAAGATAAATGGTTTAATAAGTAATTTAAGATCCTCTAAATCCCCTTGTCTTGTAATTATATATTTAGATTCAAAAACTTCTTTAGAATATAAATAATCCGGCATTATAAAATCAAAAATAGACCACAGCTCTGTTAAATTATTTTCCATAGGAGTTCCCGTTAACGCAAACTTTACATGGGCTTTAACTTTTTTTATGACTTTTGTGTTTTGTGCCAAATGATTTTTTATGTTTTGAGCTTCATCTATAATACAATTATCAAAAACAACATCTTGGTACTTCTCTATGTCCATTCTTAAAGTTCCATAAGTTGTTAATATTACATCGTAATCCTTTAAATTTTCTATTACTTTATGTCTATTGTTCTTTTCTCCATGCACAATAGCCACCTTTAAACTAGGTGCGAATTTCTGAAGTTCTGCCTTCCAATTATAAATAAGAGATGTTGGACTCGCAATAATAGTTTTTTTATTTTCCTCTGATAATAAAAAAGCTATAATTTGAATTGTTTTACCAAGACCCATTTCATCCGCAAGTATCCCTCCAAACCCCAATGAACACAGTCTTTTAAGCCATTTAAAACCATCAATTTGATACTCTCTAAGTGTGGCTTTTAAGTTTATCGGTACACTTATATCCTTGTTATTTATATCAAGGAATATATCTTCTATATTTTTTAACACTTCAGTACCTTTTATAAACCCAATTTTACTATTTTTTATCTTCTCATTTAAATATAGTGCCTTGTTTTTGTCTATTTGTATGGAACCCGTTTTCATTTTTTCATTAGTATTTAATACTAAAATTAAATCTAAAAAATTCTTAACTCCCTCATCTTCAAAATCAAGAAAATTATTATTCCTTGTTTTATAACATGTTTTTTTTAGCTTGAAATCTGAAAGAAGACTATTTAATTCGATATTTTCAACGTTATTTATACCATAAGAAAAGTCATAGTAACCATCCTTTTCTTCCACCATAGCGTAAGTAGCCCTGTAATCATATATTTCTCGGTGTTTAAAACTCTTCCCAAAGGTAACATTTCCTAGGCAATATAAACTTTTACCACTCTTACTCAAAATATTAAATAGTTCTGTATCCCCACCCGTAAATATAAGCGACTCATCTTTTCTTTTAAAGCTATACTTTTCGACTTCCATAAGGATTTTCTGTTCTTCTTTATAATTTCTTATAAGTGTATTTTGGTTTTTATCAGCCTTTAAAATGTTAATTTCCTCGTCACCATAATTCACTTTTACATCACAATAAATATTGTTTTCTATCTCATATATGTAAAACTCTGGTTTTATGAATTCAGCTGCAAAAGCTTTTATCTCTTCACTAATATGAATATCACTTGAAATACTAGTTAGAAACGGAATAAGTTTGCTGTAGTTCTCAATTCCCTTGTGGTATAGAATTTCACCCTTTACTTTTAATTTTTTGCATATTGGAACATATTTTGAAATTTGATTTTTTGATGGTAGATAAAGTTTCCAATTAAATAAATATACATCATTCTCATCATTTAAAGACACCGGAAATTGCTTATGTGTTGTTAAAACAAAATATTTACCTCTAATTTTCAATGTAAAGATCAGCGGTAAATTCTGATGCACAATAGGAGCTTCGAACTCAAATCCATCATAGTTAAACTTGGTTTTTTTATCTTTAATAACTGATAAACAAATTCTTAAGTCTCTAGGGTCAATTCTTGTTTTTTCATTATCCACTGCGCCATGCCCTTCATAATAAGTTGGTCCCTTAGAAACTTTGCGAATAAGCTTTACAATATTATTGGTCCCATACTTATTTGAATCATTATGTTTAATCACTTCTGATTTTCTGCTTTCCTTAGCAGTGTTTTGGGCAGTTAAGTTAAAAAACCTATATGCTGTAGCAGTTAAATGACTACACATAAATAAATAGTCTGCACTTGGGCGTCCTTTAAAATCTTCACAAGTACAGTTTACACCCTCCAGTCTTTTCTTTAATAAATTTATTTTTATATGAGTATTAAATTCACTATATTTTGTTTCACTACTAACCGAGCCATAAATATGATATATATTATCTATTTTTTTGCCGTTAATCTTAGTAACTAAACCACTATTTTCAGCCTTTTGCCCTTCACTCCTCATACGGTCTGAAGATGATTTAAATACTATACTTTCTAACTCTTTTAGTTTCAAAAAATCACCTCCATGTATATTGTACCATACACAATTCAAGTTCCATATTATATAAAAAGTCGCACAACCTTTATATTTATAGTATAATAAATAATGTTATATTCGATATTATAGAAAAGCTCAAATTCAAACCTAAATGTTCTAAATCAGAAAGTGCATTTTATTTATTCATGAAGGTCCCATACTTGTGTTAGATTGCATGTTAAAAGTAATAATTCCCTTAAAGAGAAAAATATGATATACTACCATTACAATAATTTCCCATTTAAGAATCAGCATAGAAATTAGAATATAATCATACACATACATTAATACGCTTCCCCCTATATTTTAAGAATCCGACATAAATTATTATACCGAAACTTATAATTAGGAGATGATTATTATAATTGAATTTTTAAAAGTAAAGCGAAGAAAATTTATAATTGGATTTATGCTACTTACCATAATAATAACTTCAACCGTTTTTGTTGGCTTTGCAAGAAAAAATATTACTGTGGTTGTAGATGGTAATCCAATTAAACTCGTAACTTACCAAAAAACTTTTGATCAGGCATTAAAGAAAGCCAATATAAGTATAGCCCTAAAAGATAAGCTTGATAAAGCTTTAGATTCAAAAATAGTTAACAACGATATTATAACTATAAATCGGGCTGTATCTCTCAATGTATTAGTAGACAATAAAGAACTTAATATAACCTCTTCCGAAAAAGATGTTGCGCAAATGTTAATCACAGAAAAAATAGTATTAAGTCCTAATGATAAGATCTTGCCATCATTAAAAACCAATATAACTAAAGGAATGGATGTTATCATAACTAGAGTTAAAACAGAAACATTAGAAGAAAAACAGGCTATAGATTTTAAAACAGTTATTACAAACGATAATGCTGTATTAAAATCTAAAAAAAGCATTACACAAAATGGAGTAAAAGGTGAAAAAAGTATTAGTATAGATGTGACTTATGAAAACGGTAAAGAAGTATCTAGAAAAGTTGTTAAAGAAACTATAGTTAAAAACCCTATTAATAAAATTATAGTTCAGGGTACTATGTCACCAAAAACCATTTCAAGAGGAGACATTTCCGAAAAATCTACAGAAGTTGTTAATGTATCAGTTACTAACACTTCTGGAAAGACTCTTAACGTGAAAGCTACTGCTTATTGGGCATTTAATGGAGTAAACAATACTTATACTGCTTCTGGGAGAAAGGCTGTGCGAAATCCAAATGGCTATAGTACAATAGCTGTAGACACTAAGGTCATTCCTCTAGGGACAAAATTATATGTTGAAGGTTATGGCAATGCCATAGCAGCTGACAAAGGTTCTTCAGTAAAAGGAAACTATATAGATGTTTATTTTAATACACGTCAAGAAGCTATTAATTGGGGTGTTAAATACTTAAAAGTAACTATTCTAGATTAATATTTTATGACGTCACATATACCATATAAAACCTTTTACAACAAAACTGCCAGATATAATGTCTATGGCAGTTTTTATTTTCTTTTTATGCTATAGTATGTATATATATAATAAATTCGAGGGGCATAACTGTTAATAACAGCTATGCCCCTCATAAGGAATACATAGGGGGAATTAATGTGCCATTAAATGTATCTGAACTAGTGAAAACATTCGGTGAGAACACCGCAGTAGACAATATTTCATTTAAAATAGAAAAGCCAGGTGTATTTGGCTTACTTGGTACCAATGGAGCAGGGAAAACAACTACAATAAGAATGATTTTAGGAATTCTCGAAAAAGATAGCGGAACTATAGATTGGAATGGTAAACCTGTTACAAGAGAAAGCGTAAAGTTTGGATATTTGCCAGAGGAAAGGGGGCTGTATCCTAAGGCTAAAATAGTTGATCAACTTTCATATTTCGGAAAACTTCGTGGAATGGACGGAAAGTCAGTAAAAAAATCCATAAACTATTGGTTTGACAGACTTAAGGTGTCCGAATACTTAAACTCGACTGCAGAACAACTGTCTAAAGGTAATCAACAGAAAATCCAGTTTGTAACATCTATTTTACACAATCCAGAATTAATTATTTTAGATGAGCCTCTAAGTGGCCTTGATCCAGTTAACGCTGATTTGTTTAAAAGTGTAATTTATGAATTAGTTGAAAACGGGAAATTTATTATAATGTCCAGCCATCAAATGCAATCCATTGAAGAATATTGTGAAGATCTTGTAATATTAAAAAACGGACAAACGATTCTTAATGGTAATTTAAAATTAATAAAAGCCGGTTACGGAAGAACAAATCTTACGGTAAGCTGCCAAGAAGAAATTGATGATCTTTTAAAAGAACTAGGCATGAATCTTATATCAAAAACAGCTACTAGCTACGAACTTAAAATCAAATCCGACGCGGAAGGCTATAGTCTTCTAGAAAAAATTATGACTAAAAAAATAAAACTTAATAAATTTGAAATTCGTGAACCTTCGCTTCATGAAATATTCATTGAAAAGGTTGGTGAACAATAATGAAAGAGTTTCTTACTGTTTTAGGCTATACTTTTAAGGAAAACTCAAGGAAAAAGTCGTTTATCATTTCAACTGTAATTACTCTTATTTTAACAGTTTTAATAATTAGTATGCCAGCTATAATAAAAAGTTTTGATAGTCCAGAAAAAAACGAAACACAGAATTCAGATACTAACAAAGAAGAACCTAAAGGAATTGTATATGTGGTTGATTCTAAGGATATTCTAAAAGGAAATTTAGACAAACTTGATGAAGCCTTTTTAGAATACGAATTCAAGTCCGAGACTTCTGATAATATAGATTTAATTAAAAATAAAATTAAGGAAGACGAAAAAAATGTTCTACTTATCTTTGATGAGAAAAACGGTGTGCCTACTTTTGATTATTTAGTTAAACAATCTGGTAGTGGCTTAAATCCGAGTGAAATTAGTAGCCTTATAAAAAGTATTTTCGTAACGGACTTATTAACTACAGCTGATGTATCTGATACTGTATCACAAATGGTACAAAGTGATGTTTCTTATAATGTGAGTGAACTAGGAAAAGGAAAAATGACTAGCTATATTTCAAGTATTGTTATAAGTATGCTATTATTTTTCGCAATTTATTATTATGGTTATGGAGTAGCAATGTCAGTAGCTTCTGAAAAGACTTCAAGAGTAATGGAACTCCTTGTAACCTCAACAAAGCCATCAAAAATAATACTTGGGAAAAGTGCCGCCATGGGTCTCCTTGGTTTAATACAACTATTCATTGTTGTACTTACCGGTATACTAACGTATAAATTAACTTTTCCTGAAAATTTTGCAATAGCAGGTAAAGTGATTGATTTTTCTAGTTTCACCCCTTTCAGCCTTCTTATGATTGTTATATATTTTATATTAGGGTACTCGCTATATGCTATGATGAACGCAGTTGCAGGGGCTACCGTTAGTAAGGCAGAGGATGTTACTTCAGCTCTAATGCCTATATCCATTATATCTATGGGGTCATTTTATTTGGGATATTTTACACTTGCAATTCCCAATAGTACTATAGCTATCGTTTCATCTATAATTCCATTTTCCGCCCCATTTTCAATGCCCTCTAGAATTTTAGCTACAGACGTTCCTATTTGGCAAATTGCAGCCTCAATATTTTCTTTAGTAATAGCAATTGTTTTTATAGCTTGGATTTCCATAAAAATATACTCCTCTGCTATACTTCATTATGGAAAGCGTTTAAAATTTAAAGATTTGGTGAAAATGTCAAATAGAAATAAATAATATATCAAATTTTATCAAATTTATAGGGCCAGTTAATAATTTAATTATTAACTGGCCCTGCATTTTCAGTAAGAGTTATTATCTATTCACTAGAATTATATTATTAACTTATCCCAAGTCATATTTCCAACTATTCCATCTATTTCTAAACCATTACTATTTTGATAAATAATCACTGACTCTCTTGTACCATTTCCGAATATTCCATCCACAACTATCTCCAATTTACTCTGCAAAAATCTTACTACAATTCCCATTGAACCTACTTTAAGAAGTGGTTTTGAAAGTATAGAATTTATTGCACTTAAGGTATTATCTCCAGCAATTCCATCAACAGATAGTCCCAAAACCGATTGACAAGCTTTTATAGCAAATATACTGTTAGTGCCTAGAATTCCACCTTCACTTAACTTTAAACCATTTTCACCTTTAAATCCTAATCTATTTAAAGATTTTTGCAAATAAACATCATTGTTTCCACCAACAACTTTTCCATTTTCATCAAATATACTATAATCGGGTAAAATTTTAAGAAGGTCAAGTGCATTTTGCAAATTAGCAAAAGCTCCCTTTTGAGATTTAACAGCCTCCCATGACAGTCTAACTCTATATAAGTGTTCTAAAGTGGGAGTTGGTTCTGGGGTTGTTGGGGCCTTATTAAACGTTAATCCTAAATACGAAAATATTCCTTTGACAATTGAGAGTGCTATTTTTTCTTGAAAATTATATTCTAATAACGCATCTTCTTCTGAAACATTAGAAATAAATGCAGTTTCAACTAAAATAGCTGGCATATAAGTCAACCTCAAAACCCCGAAATTTGCAGTCTTAGACCCACGATTTGTTAATTTGGTAGCCTTAACAAGTTCTGCCTGCACAAATGCGGATAATTTTGCGCCATTAGAACTTATAGGATGAGAAAATGTCTCCACTCCATGAGCGTCTTTATTTACAGCAGAATTGCAATGAATAGATATGAATGTATCGCATTTGTTGTTATTTGATATTGTTGCTCTCTGTGATAAAGTTAAATAATTATCTGTAGTTCTAGTATATATTACCTTTTGTCCATTCTCTACTAAAATCTCACCTACAATTTTAGCAATAACTAGAACAATATCAGCTTCATGTGAACGCTTACCAACTGCTCCTGGATCAGTACCACCATGCCCAGGGTCTAGGCAGTGTGTATATATTTTATTGCTCATTCATATTTCACTCCTTATATATAAATTTTCATATTTAAACTAATTTTAAATTTATACTATATATAATATTATAAGGTATATTATTTAATCAATATAATATATGTTGCACTTAAGAGAAACGTCATAGTTTATAATGATTTATCCTTGGCTGACTATACAAAATATGGACAGTTAATAAATTAATAAACTTATTAACCGTCCATAATTAGGTTATTGTAAAACTTGCCACTTGTAACGCGTATGGCACCTTCTTTTAGTTGTTATAATAAAGACTCTCTGTTGCGTATTCTGCATCAGAAGTTATATCTATACCAAGTTTCCTAAAAGTTTGCTCATCAGCTGTACTTATAATTGTAGTTGAGTGAGCTTGACATCCTTTTAGCATTGTAAGTTTATCCATAGCTACTTGAGCTGTAGGATTTGTAACTGCACATATACTAAGTGCAATCAACACGTTTTCACAGTCTAAAGCTGGTTTTTTATTAGCTAAAGTTTTTGACTTTAAGTTTATAATAGGTTCTAGTATAACTGGAGATATAAGATGAATTTCATCGGCTATATTTGCAAAATATTTAACAGCATTCAAAATAATAGCGGCTGTTGCATCCATTATATCTGAACTTTTACTAGTTAATATTGTACCATCCACAAGCTCTAGTGCAAGAGCTGGACAAGCTTCACCTTTACTAGAACATTGTTTTAAATTAGCTGAACGTTCTCTTGCGGGAATAACAACTTTTCTATCTTCTTGTTTTAGGTTAAGTTCTTCCATAAGTAGCTTTACTCTTTCAAAAGTTTCTTTATTTATGTATCCTTTTTTATATTCACAACCTGTTTTAAAATACCTTCTTATTACCTCTTGTCTAGATGCTTCTTTGACAACCTCATCATCTGTAATTCCAAAGCCTACTCTATTAACTCCCATATCTGTTGGGGATTTATAGACAGCTTCTTCTCCAGTTATCCTTTCTATAATCCGTCTAAGTACAGGGAAAGTTTCGATATCACGATTATAGTTTACAGATATCTTATTATAAGCATCAAAGTGGAAGGAATCCAACATATTTACATCGTTAAGATCTGCTGTTGCAGCTTCATAGGCAATATTTAGTGGATGCTTTAATGGAATATTCCACACTGGGAAGGTTTCAAATTTCGAATAACCTGCCGCTCTACCTTGCTTATGTTCATGATAAAGCTGACTAAGACAAGTACCTAACTTCCCACTTCCTGGTCCTGGTGCTGTTACAACAACAATAGATTTTGTGGTTTCAATAAATGGATTCATGCCATATCCCTCATCGCTTACAATTGTATCAACATCAGATGGGTATCCAGTAGTTGCTCTGTGTTTATATACTTTAATTCCTCTGCGTTCAAGTTTATTAATAAAAATTGTAGTTGCTGGTTGACCTTCATATCTAGTGATTACAACACTATTTACATCCAGATCATAATAACGTAAATCATCAATTAACCTTAAAACATCCACATCATAAGTGATTCCAAAGTCTCCTCTTATTTTGTTTCTTTCAATATCTCCTGCAAATACACAGATAATAACCTCAACTTTTTCTTTTAATTTATGTAATAACTTAATTTTTGCATTTTCATCAAAGCCTGGTAAAACTCTTTTCGCATGAAGATCGTTAAAAAGTTTACCACCAAATTCTAAGTATAGCTTATCATAATTATTAACTCTTTCTAAGATAAACTTTGATTGTTCTTCTAGATATTTCTTCTGATCAAATCCTATTTTCATTTTTACTCCTCACTTACAACGTTATTTTTTAAATATATTATAACCAATATATTGCATATGTACTATAATAATTTTGCTTTTACAACTTTATATTATTACACAATTTCAGCATAAAGTAAACCTATTATTAATTTGACATACTTCATATTTTATAGTAAAATTAACAATTATAAAACTAAATAAGACAGTTCTAAACCATCCTGTCTATAAACAAAACTAGGACGTAACTACCGTTTTAGGTAGCTTTTTTTGTATGAGGGTTAATTATGCCCTTTTTTTATTTGAAAAAATTAATAGGAGGTCTCCACATGTATATTCTAAAGTCAGAACATAGCTTTGACAGTGCACACTTTCTTTCTGGTTATGATGGAAAGTGTGCAAATATTCACGGCCATAGATGGAAAGTTTACGTGGAAGTACAATCAGAAACCCTTATAAGAGGTGGACAGCTTGACGGCATGGTAATAGATTTTGGTGATTTAAAAAACGATGTTAAAGCTATGGTAGATTCTTATGACCATGCCTTAATTATACAAGAGGGCAGCATGAGAGGCGTTACCTTAAACTGTTTAAATCAAGACGGCTTTAAAATAATTGAGGTTGATTTTAGACCAACAGCAGAAAACTTTGCAGCATTTTTCTTTAAACTAATGAAGGACAAAGGATATCATGTAAATAGAACTACAGTCTATGAAACACCTACAAATAGTGCATCATACGAAGGAAGCGAGGTTCACTCAAGTGAAATTTTATAGATAAATATGAACTTTCAGATAGAATAAATGTGTATATTAGCCCAGTATTCGGGCAAATTGACCTAGAGACAATTGTAGAATTTATGAAGGAGAATAAAATGAATGGCGTTAATCTTCAAATACAACTACATAAAATCATTTGGGATCCAAACAAGAGAGGTGTATAAAGTTATGGCAATAGATACAAAAGCAATAGAAGAGCACATAAAAGGTATTTTAATAGCGCTAGGTGATGACCCATCTCGTGAAGGACTTATTGATACCCCTGCACGTGTAGCTAAGATGTACGAGGAAGTATTTGCTGGTATGTGCTATAGCAATGATGAAATTGCTGAAATGTTTGATAAAACTTTTGAAGATGATTTAATAATTAACGAGGACTCTAAAGATTTGGTGATAATGAAGGACATCGAAATCTTTAGTCATTGCGAACATCATTTAGCCCTTATGTACAATATGAAAGTTTCAGTTGCATATGTTCCTACAAAAAAAATTATTGGGTTAAGCAAAATTGCAAGGGTAGCTGATATGGTAGGTAGAAGACTTCAGCTTCAAGAAAGAATAGGAACAGACATAGCTGAGATTATTCAGATTATAACTTGTTCATCAGATGTGGCAGTTATAATAGAAGGTGAACATGGCTGCATGACAACTCGCGGAATAAAAAAGACTGGCACTAAAACAATGTCAACTACTTTTAGAGGAAGATTTAATACTGATGTAATTTTAAATAATAAACTTATGATGCTTTATAATAAGTAAAGAGAGGCAAGTAATTATGAATATGAACCTGGAAAATGGCTTATGATTTAGGTGTACTCCCTATAGTTAAAGAAGATACGCTAACTTGTTATAATGGAATAAAAGGTAATGGTTGTGGGGATTGCCCTTCTTGCAAATTAAGAAAAAAAGGGTATTTAGAATTCAAAGAAAAAAACCTATAAATATTATTTTATAGGTTTTTTCTTTTATTAGTAAATTCATTCTTAGATATTATAATTAAATCCCCTATAAGTGTTCCAAAGAAAGCAATAAACGTATATATAAAACACCAAATCAGAAAATTCAAATCAAACATAGTAAATGTTACAATTAACCAAAATACTATATTAACTATTAAAATAACAAGCATCTTCCTAAATATAAGTTGCATTACTATAGATATAAAAAAAACTGTTAGTGGATAAATGAGCATTCCCATTGGCGCGTTGTAATAAATATTAAACATATCAGCGTAACCCCCTTTAGATTCGGAAAATCAACTTATGCTTTAAATATTACCAATATATTTAATGTAACACAATACAAAAGACCCATAACGTACATTTTAGGTCATGAACGGAATATTATTTTAAAAACAGTATAATCATCTTCAAAAAATAGCTGAACATCAGTACCATTTTTTTCAGCTATTTTCTTTATATTATAAAGTCCGTATCCTCTGTTCTTTCCTTCTTTAGTAGAAAATCCTCTTTCAAATATGTTTCCTATTTTATCTGGTTTTATTGTTTTTCCACTATTTCTAACCTCTACAATATTATTACTTCCTTCTACACATATATTTAGTTTAACCACCTTATCACTTCTACTATTTTTAACAGCCTCTAAAGCATTATCCAGGAGATTATTTAATATATCAGAAATTTCATAATCCTTTAAACTATTTTCTAATGAATTATTTGTAACCTTAAATAACAATTTTATATTTAATCTTTCGGCTTCAGACAATTTATTATATATTATAGCTTTAATTATAATATTATCTATGTACACTATATCTTCTATAGTATTATTAGAAAATTTTAATGACATAATATACTTCTTTAATTCGTGCTTAACTTCTTTTTCACTTGCTATTTCTACTATCGCATTAATGGTGTTTAAATGGTTTTTAAAATCATGCTGTTTGCGTCTTATATCTTCTACTATATCAGTTAATATAGGGTTGTACTTATTTTGTAGTTCTGCTACCTTTTTATCCTCACTTATTTTGACTATATAATAATATAAAAATATATTTAATGATAATATTAATAATATAACAAAAATGTATACTAGGATATTATTTAATATTATGTTTTTATTATATCCCCATATAAATTCACAAAATAAAATATATAACCCTAAATTAATTACAAAGTAATATAATATCTTAGATTCTAATTTGAGGATTCCCTTTGCTTTTTCACTAAAATTATACTTTAATATAATAATAATAAAAATCAATTCTACTAAAAGAAAGGTAATATCCCATCTATATGTATCTAAATATGGGAATCCAATTAAATATGCACAACCAATTAGGAGTGTTTGCAAAATTTTATTTATGCCTAAGAACACTATAAACTCGCATATTACCTTGCTAAACGGTCTATTATACATGAATTTTATTAGAAATATCATACTTATATATTTAATAATTACATGTATGTGCTTATTTGTTTTAATTGTTATCATTAGTATTATTAATAATATTAAAATTATAAATAAATTTTTAAACCAATTATTTTCATCATTTAAAGCGATTTTTGACCATAATGTCATAAAAATAATTAATTCGATAAAATTAGCTATAGATTGCTGCAGTATCTCTAGCATTTATTTTGCTCCTTTTCATAACAAATTCTTTTTAACCACACTTCTGAAATTGTTTCATTATTGTTTTTTTATACTTGTACCCTAAAAGAGCATTTTTATCATAATTTTCAAAGTGAATTTCACTCAATTTATTATCAATATTTTGTATTTTTTTTATTTGCTTCACATTCACAATAAATGATTTGTGACACTGAATTATATTGTTACAATTTATACGTTTAAGAACATTTTTCAGTGTTGAATTACTGGTTTTATAAACACCATTCACTGTATGTATCATACATATTCCAAGACTTACTTCTACAAACATTATCTCTTCTACATATATTTTTACGTTGATACCTTTTTTTATTTCAAATATTGCGTACTTCTTATCTTCTGAAGCATCCTCTACCTTACCACCATTTAATATATATCGTTTTGTCATATTCATTACATCAGCTATATCATAAGGCTTTAGAATGTAATCATAACAATGTACTTCCTTAAATGCTTTATATATATATTCAACGTGAGTTGTTAAGAAAATAATAAAACTAAATTCATATTTGGGTGTTTTTCTAATCTCCATTGCAAAATTTAACCCTGAAGAATTCTTTAAAGAAATATCTATGTAAAATATATCTATATTATACGCAGTTGCAATTTTCAAAGCATCTTCCATATCTTCAGATTCATATATATTTATACCTTTATCCATCTGCTGTATCATCTTCCTTAGATTTTCCCTTTGTATTTTATCATCCTCTACTATGATCACGTTCATATTCATTTCCCCTATTCGCAACTTTAATTTTTAATTCAAAATTTTAAATGTCATATATACATATTAACATATTATTTTTGCCGAATTAGGGGAATGTTGTCATATTATGAATTAAAAATATATTTTTAAAACAAAATATTATAATATCTATCTATATTTGTCTCTAACATTTGCACGCTAATGAATCTAGCCTCACGAATAATCTCTTTTCCTTCAATATATAAAAGAATTCCCGGTAAAGTAAATATCGAATATTGTCCTGCCGCCTCAGTAAACTTATCAACTGCAATTTTACGTATCTCAATTTTAGGAAATTTAATTAGCATTTCCTCAATTTTAGGCAACAACCCAACACAAACGTTACAGCCTTTAGAAGTAAAATAAAGCATTGCTATAGTATTACCCTTTATAAATTCATCCATTTCATCTAAAGTATTTAGCTCTATCATTTTTAACCCCCTTATGTGCCACCCACGTGGCAAGTGGCATGTTTAGAAATTATTATACACTATATCTTCTCTTAATTCCACCTCAATATCCTTTTGAGTTTTTTTAAAATTTTGTTTAAATATTGACAAATCTAGTATTATTAAATCAGAATATAAATTAATAAAAATCAAATAATAACTATAAGAATAAACTACAAGGAGATGTTGTAAGATGCCAAATATACCTTATGACGGTTTTATGCAAAAGGAACTATTAGTTAAAGGCCAACTAATTAATGCTTCTAATAATGATGAAACTACAACTCATTGCAGCCATTCCTGTCCCAAGTGTGGAGTAGGTCAATGTGAACTAACAGAAAGACATTCTGGTAATCATAAGTGCGCTGAAGGACATACCTGGTAACAAAAAAATGAGATGCCACTTGCCATCCACGTGGCAAGTGACACCTCAACCAAATTTAAAGTACACAATTGTTAAGATACAACATAATAATCCATTACCGAGATTTCTTCAAATCCACATGACTCATAAAGTTCAAGTGCACTTTTATTTTCTGTGCCAACTTCAAGAAAGACATTTTTTATGTTTTTCCTCTTTAATATATTCAGCGCAGAACATAAAATTTCTCGTCCATAACCTCTACCTCTAAACTTTGGAAGTACTCCAACTCCATAAATAAAACCCTCATCGCTGGTTATGCAAATATGAATTTTGCCTATAATTTCGCCCTTTACTTCCGCCATATAACTATAAAAATTATTATCTATTTCTATTGATGGTTTTTCCTTATCCGCTTTATTGTTGGCTTCTTGTTCTGCTTCTCCAAAATAAATAGAACTTTGCCTATCAATTTCATCCACGTCATCACTAGTTGCAAGTCTAAGTTTAGTAGCGAAATCATCCGTAACTTCCAAAGTTTTTTCATTTAAACACATTTTATACTCTGAAAAGCCATATTCAGCTCCAAGTTCATCTATAAAAGCTAACCCTGAAATTGAAGTGTGGTCACATAATATTAACACCTCTGATGGCCCCATGTTTTTCCATTCTTCTTTGGCAAGCAGATATAACCTTTTGAAAATCCCTTTTTTTCGAAATTTAGGATGCACCATTCCACTTACCTCTACTGATGTTCCATGAAAATTACATAAACCTAAATAACCTACTAGTATTTCATTTTCGCAATAAAGAAACTCTGTCATGATTTTATTTTTTATAGTATTTTTCCTATGGCGCATTTTATAATCAAGTTCTAATTTCAAATTATATTTTTGTTCATCATAGCAAATAGCTTCCAGATTTTGAATATTTTCATAATCTCCTTCAGTTAATTCTAACTTCATAGAAATTGTATGCTTACAATTTCCCATTTCTTTTCCTCCCCCTTTTACTAATTTTATCTCTACGTATAATTTTCCATAAATGTTTAAGTGTACGAACTATTTCATAGAGAAAACCTGTTTTACAAAAGAAAATTTCATCTTCTTTTGATCTTTCCTTCTGTCTCATAGGATATTCACTTAAGTTTCCAGAATAATAAATAAATCTGGCCATAACCTCACAAATATCTGTTGGAGTTATCGCATAAGGTTCTATCTTTGTAAGATTTATACCTCCATGTCTTAAGGCTTCCATAACAAATTCGGTGCATATATATGTCTTATACATAACACGCTTCTTATTAGAAATAAGCCCAATGGCTTGAAGAATATTGTAGTAATAAATCTCATCATCATTATATGTATCATATATAAATTCGCTTATGCGTTCATATTGCGATGGTGTTACTGGTATACGATATATATTAATAGGCACATCATCCTTAAGACCTATAGAAAGAGTAAATACACTCTCTCTAATTATACCACCTACAAGGGGGTTGCTAACTGCCAGTCTACTAAAGGAATACATTTGACTTAAATTTTCATTTAAACTTATAGATGCATGGTTATATTTCCCTTTTAAAACTTTTCTAATAATTTTCCCCACATAACTTGGTGTCCTTGAAATAACAACATAAACATACCTTTCCATTTTATTTCTCCCTACAATCGCCTAAATATAATTTAAGCGAAATTTATTTTTAAATCTTATCTTTTGAAAGAAAAAATATAAGTAACTATATTATAACCTTTACCTTGTTTTTATAACATATTTATGTATTTATATTTTGCAAGTGAATTGCCCTATGCTAACTAATCTTATATAGATAAAGGAATTAATGGTAAAATGCAGAATATACCCTTATAGGTTTAATTTTAAAATGGAGGGTTATTATGCTAAATGTAAGAAATGTAACAAAGAGATATGGTAAAACTACTGCAGTAAATGATATTAGTTTTTATGTTAATGATGGTGAAATTGCCGTGCTACTAGGACCTAATGGTGCTGGTAAAACAACTTCTATAAAATGCATAGCAGGACTTTTAAAATACGAAGGTGAAATTGACATTTGTGGGTATATTAATAAAAGTTTAGACGCAAAAAAACTTTTTGGTTTTATACCTGAAACACCAGCAATGTACGATATGCTTACAGTATACGAGCATCTTGAATTTATAGCTGGAGCGTATAAGATAAGTGATTATAAGGAGAAGGCTGAAGCTCTTCTTGAAAGATTTGAATTATCTGATAAGAGAGATAAGCTAGGTAAAGAACTTTCAAAGGGCATGCAGCAGAAGGTAAGTATATGCTGTGCACTTTTACCAAATCCTAAAGTAATGCTTTTTGACGAACCTATGGTAGGACTTGACCCAAAAGCAATAAAAGAACTAAGTAATGTGTTTTTAGAATTAAAAAAGGCCGGATGTTCCGTAGTTATAAGTACTCATATTATAAATAGCATAGAAGGTTTATGGGATAGAGCACTTATAATGCAAGAAGGGTCTATATTAATGTCAAGGACAAAACAAGAGCTACTCGCCACCAATGAATCTCTAGAGGAAATTTTCTTCGATGTTACGGAGGGAATAAAATGAAGCCACTTTTTTATATATTAAGAAAAACATTAAAAAACCATATTTTGCAACTTAAGAAAAAACCAGGCATATTGATACTCTATTTACTTATATTGATCTTTTTTATTTTTATCATAGTTTCATCATTTATTATGCCACAAAAAAGTTCTGTAAATGGAAATGCTGATACATATGGAGCTATCGCAACTGCAGCAATTTTGATGGTTGCATGGTATGGAGTCAAAAATGGAATTGATAACGGAAGTAGCTTTTTTAGGCTATCAGATGTAAATTTAGTTTTCACAGCACCCCTATCATCAAAAAAGGTCTTGATTTATGGATTTATTAAGCAGCTCTATACTTCATTATTCCTTGTTATGTTCTTATTATTCCAGATTCCAAACGCAAGAAATTTCTTACCTATAACTGGGGCTGGTATTATTATAATTCTTTTAGTTGCATTTTTCCTTATTTTTACTATGTCAATATTAGGTTTGTTAACTTATTCCATAACATCTAAATCAAGTAAAACAAGAAATATAGCTAAAAAAATATTAAATATTGTAACTGCTATTTTTGGTATTGCTCTTTTATCTAACATATACATATACAAAGATTTTTCAAAGGCAGCTGTTAGTTTTTTAAATAATAGTTTCTTTATCTATATTCCATTCATAGGTTGGATTAAGTCTATTTTAATGGCAGCTGTTAATGGTATAACTTATTCATTTTTCATCCATATACTGCTTTGCGTAATCGTTATTATTTCTATGATTTATGCATTATACAAACTAAACTCGGATTATTATGAAGATGTTCTTGCAGCAACTGATAAGAAAGAAGAAATGTTTGCAATGAAAAAATCCGGAAAGAGTAATATAAATTATGGAAGAAAAAAATTCAGAAAGATTAAACCTGGGAACATTGGTAATGGTTCTAGTGCGATTTTTTACAGACATCTTCTTGAATACAAAAAGTCTGGAATTCCTTTTATAGATAAAATGACCTTAATAATGGTAGGTGTAGGATTAGGTTCACGTTACATTGTCCCAGGTGGAAGTATGAGCACAGTTTTATATTTCTCAATATATATGTTATTCTTCTTTACCTCACAAGGAAAATGGTCACAGGAACTTTCAAAGCAGTTTATATTTTTAATTCCTTATTCCTCAATGTCCAAGTTATTTTATTCCACATTAGCAGATTTAATTAAATATACAATAGATGGACTTGTACTATTTGCTGTATCTGGAATTATATTTAAAAGTAATCCACTAATCTCAATATTATCTGCTATTACCTATGCGTCCTTTGGTGCAATATATACTTATGGCGATGTGCTTTCAAGAAGATTTTTAGGATCCGTACATTCAAAAACACTTGGAATGTTCATAAAAATGGGTATTACATTATTAGTAATATTACCGGGAATTATTATACATGTAGCTTTGTTAATCCGTTCTGGTGATAATTCTTCTGCACAGTATATATCCTATATAGTATTAATTTGGTATAATATTATAGCATCATTTTTAATAATGCTCCTAAGTAAGGGTGTATTTGACAGTTTAGAAATGGATTAAATTGGATGCCACTTGCCACGTGGGTGGCACCAAAGGGGTTTTTATGATGAGAAAAGAATATATAAGTTACATAAACGGTTTACCTATAAGTGCATCCTTAGAGAGTATAAATGACTATCCCATACATTGGCACAATTCTTTGGAAATAATTTTTGTGCTAAAGGGTTCTATTAATGTACTTATAGAATCAGGAAACTATAAATCTCATGAAAATGAAATTGAGATTATAAATCCAGATGAAGCCCATAAAATCTATTCAGTGGAAGAAAATAAAGTTTTAATTTTTCACATAGATCCTACATTCTTCGAAAAATATTATAATGATATAGAAAATATTTATTTTTATACAAACTCAGGCGAAGAGGGTTCACAACAAGAAGAAAAATATGATGTTCTCCGAAAATATTTGTCCATTTTAGCCTGTGAGGTAATACAAAAAAGTGAAAACTTTGATGACCAAATAGAGTCTACTTTAATAAAGTTACTATTTCATTTAATAAACAATTTTCATTATCTCACTTATGATGAAAAAGGACTAAAGGTGAATGGATTACAATTTGAAAGGTATCAAAGGATTAGCAGATACATCTATAATAACTACATGAACAAAATCAGTTTACAGGATATAGCTAAGGAAGAATATTTAAGTTCTTATTATTTATCTCACCAAATAAAAGATATGTCTGGAACAAATTTTAGTGAATTACTAAATAAAGTACGGGTAGACGAGTCTATTAAATTACTATTAGATACAGATAAAACCATAACAGATATTTCTGAGGATGTTGGCTTTTCTCATTCAAGATATTATAATAAGAGTTTTAAAGAATACTGTAAGTGTACACCACTCCAATACAGGAAAAAATATCATATTACAGAGGATAAATTTAATAGTTTTAAAAATATTCAAACATATGATTTGCCTGAATCGCTACAATACTTATCTTATTATTTAGAGGACTATGATAGATTTAACTATACTAATAAAATTATAAAACTTCAAACAGATTTTTTGTTAGAAGGCAACCCCTTGGAACATACATGGAAAGAAAAAATAAATTTAGGAGATGCAAAAGAACTTATTAAAGCAAGGGAACAGGAATATTTGAGATCTATCCAACAAACTATAGGCTTCAAAAATGGTATAATTCAAAACTTATTCGGAAAAGAAATGAAAATATATTTCAATGATAATGTAAGCTTTTTAAATTGGGATGAGGTTGACAAGCTATTAGAATTTTTAATGGATATATCCCTTGGTCCATTAATTATTTTGAACCAGACTTTTGATGATAAAAACTCTTTCATAAAACTCTTAGAAAGCTTTATACTATATTTTGCTGACATATATGGAATTGAGATAGTTAAACAGTGGAAATTCCAAGCTTCAAATGATTTATCTTTAGAGTATATAGATATTACACGGGAAATCTTCAAGAAATATGAATTGAATAATTTAATAGAAGACCCATTTAATGTTCCTAAAGATATAAATGCCATTTATGATTCCTCTTATATGCTGCCATATATTATTCATAATTTTATTAACAGTAATAATAAACTATTGGCTCTAAAGGCCTTTGATACTGTAGAAGAAAATTCAATTTTAAACAACGAATTATTTTTCGGTTCGCCTGGCATTATTACATTAAATGGTATAAAGAAATCTTCTTACTATGCTTATTATTTATTATCAAAGCTAGGAAATGAGATTATAGACAAGGGTGATGGATATATTATCACAAGACGAGATGAAGATATACAGGTCCTACTTTACAGTTACAGTAGTGAGATTAATAACCTAATTAATCTAGAGGATTTATCCAAAGGTAAAGGTAGTAAAAATATTACTGAGATAAAAATATCCTTAACCATTAAAAATTTAATTCACGACTATAAAGTTATTAAATATATAGTTTCAGAAAAAATCGGGTCAGCTTACGATATATGGTTGTGTATGGGTAAGCCCAAAAGACTTAGCTTTGACGAATGGAAAATTTTAAATAAAATTTCTTCTCCTAATATCTCCTTATCTTATGCTAAAAAAACTGCAGTGTATAATAACATATTAAAGATAGAAGGCTATGGTTCTACTTTGATAGTTCTTCAAAAAGTACAAAAGCACCTATTTTAAGGTGTTTTTTTGTTATTAGACCAAATTTTAAACACACTGATTAGCAACTTTGTGCTTCTTATCTAGCAACTATGTAAATGTTAATTTAATGCGAATAGCTTACAATAATACTGTTGAAACAAAAAAAAATTAGGAGAAGTGGATTTAATGACAATGAATAGCTTTGCAGAAAGCAATAAAATGTTTGGGGAAGAAAAAATCGGAAAACTTTTATTAAAATTTTCCGTGCCCGCAATAATTTCTTTAATGGTAGCCGAAATGTACAACACAGTTGATTCTATATTTGTGGGGCAAGCAATAGGAGCTAATGCTATAGGTGCTTTAACCATAGTTTTTCCAATACAAAGATTATTTCTAGCCATATCTATGCTTATAGCTATCGGAACTTCTACCGCAGTTGCAAGAAGTTGTGGTAAAGAAGATTATGAAAATTTAAGAATTATAATACCTAATGCTATAGTTCTAATGCTTATAATAATATCTGTAGTTTCTATTGGTATTTTTATTTTTAAAGATTCAATTGTATATGGTTTAGGTGCAACGAAAAATATATTCCCTCTTGCAAAAGAATATGTGAGTATCATATTAATAGGTGTAATGTTTCAATCCTTTACAGTAATTGCTTCTTATATTATGACTGCTTTTGGAAACACTAAAATAGTTTTATTAAGTACTTCTATTGGAGCAATTTTTAATGTAATAATAGATTATTTTTTAGTAAATGTACTTTCTTATGGTATGAGTGGAGCTGCTATAGCAACAGTAACCTCTCAGATAATAGGTTTCACTTATGTTTTATATGAATTTATAAAGGTAGTGAAAAGCTTGAAACTTCCAATTAAACTGACTCTTAATAAATCAGTATCAATTGGAATAATATTCGTTGGGTTTTCAACCTTTATCATAGAAATATCAGACGCAGTGGTATCAGTTATATTAAACAATCTATTAGCCTCCTATGGAGGGGATTTAGCCATTATAACTTTTGGTTTAATTACAAGAGTTTCAATGTTTCTATTTATGACCGTACTTGGTATAAGTGCAGCTATGCAACCAATAGCCGCCTATAATTTTGGTGCTGGAAATTACAAGAGGTTAAAAGAAGTTGTTAAGATATCAATAATTTCAGTATCAATAAGTTCAACTTTAATATGGGCAATATTTATGATTTTTTCAAAACAGCTTATAAGCTTATTTATAAATGATATTGTTATTATTGAGGAGGCATCAAGGGCTTTTAGAATAGTTATAGCTGTTTTTCCTTCCCTAGGAATATACTATTTAGCAATTTACTATTGCCAAGCTATAAATAGAGTTAAAACCTCTTTCAAATTGTCTATATACAGACAGATAATAATATTTATCCCACTAGCATATGCACTTATGAGTGGTTTAGATATGGGAGTCCTCGGCGCATGGCTTGCCTATCCAATATCTGATATAATATCCTTCGTTACAGCTTCTGTATTTATTAAATATACTTATACTTCATTAGAAATACTAGAGAGACACCAAATTATAAAATATAGGACTCCTAACTCTAGACTTGCTCATAACAGCATTTAGACCTTATTGATTTCACCTTTAAATGTGTGACAACAACAAAAAAAACTCCACGAAATCACTTTAGAAGTGACTCCGTAGAGTTATCTACGTGTATAAAAGTTAGTGGAATCACATTTTAAACTTTAAATCTGAAATGCATCCACTGACTCTCTAAGCTTTTCTGCAAGACTCTTTAAATCTTGAGTGTGTGATAGGATTTGTTCTACACTTGCAAGTTGCTGCTCAGTAGACGCCGAAACCTGTTGAGTTGCAGCTGAGTTTTCCTCAGTCGAAGCTGAAAGAGTCTCTAAAATTTCGATTAAAACATTTTTTTCACTTTCCATGTCCAAGCTATAGCCTTTAATGCTTGTCATATCTTCTGAAATCTTATCTACAGCCTTTAATATCTCTACAAATATACTTTTAGCATCTATTACAGACGAATTTTGTTCTTTAGCTATTGTATTTCCAACTTGCATAGCTTTAACAGCCTCTTTTGATTTTTTTTGTATACCGTCAATTAGTTCTCTTACTTTCCCAGCAGATATAGCAGACTGTGAAGCTAGCTTTCTTACTTCTTCAGCAACTACTGCAAAGCCTTTCCCCTGTTCCCCTGCTCTAGCAGCTTCTATAGCAGCATTTAGTGCCAATAAATTTGTTTGCTCAGATATCTGACTAATTGCTTCAGTTATTGCACCAATTTCTATAGAATTTTTATCAACCCCCAATATTATTTCATTGAGCTTACCAGCTGATTTACTATTTTCCTCTGATTTTTTTAAAAGAAATTCTATTGCCTCAAGGCCTTTCCCCCCTATACCAACTGTTTCAGCTGTAGCCTCATTAGTTTTTACAGTTAGCCCTGTAACGAGTTCTATCTTATCTGATAAGCTCATAACCCTACTAACCCCTTTTTCAGCTTCCTTCGCCTGCTCACTTGATCCTCTTGCAATTTCTTCAACCGCTGCTGATACTTCATTAATAGCAGCTATATTTTCATCAACAATGCTATCTAAGACATTTGAAGAGTTAAACACAACCGTAGACGAATCCTTTACTGAGCTTATTAGTCCATTTACGTTCTTAACCATTTTATTGAATGATTCATTTAACTTACCTATTTCATCCCTGTTTTTAATATTTAAATTTGGTATATTTAAATTTCCTGAAGCTACAACATCTACAGCTTCTCCAATTTTCTTAATTGGAACAGCTATATGCTGCGCAAATAGTGCAATTATCGTTGATCCTAAAACAAGTACTGCAAGGAGCATAAAAATCATTGTCTTAAGAATTTTATTTGATCCCATGTTAAAATCACTTGTATAAGTTCCAGCACTAACGACCCATTCCCAGTTTTGATCTGTTTTTTGGTAGGTAATCTTACTTGAAATCTTCTCTGAATTAGGAAGAGTCCAACCATAAGTCAAATATCCACCACCATCGTTTGCTACTTTAATTTGATCCTTAACGAAATATGTTCCATCTTTCTTATCTTGAACGTCAATTACACTCTTTCCTTCTAAAGTAGGATGCGCTGCTTCAATACCCTCTTGAGTATATGCAAGCAAATATCCGTTCTCTCCAAGACTCACGCTTTTGTTAATAGTTCTTGTTCCATCCGCATTTTTTTCACCTAACATATACACTCGAACATTTTCTTGAGCTTCATCAAGTGTTATCTTACCTGCGTCCACAAGTTTCTGCTCTCCATCAATTACTTGAAGCGTCATTTCTACACTATTTTTAAGTAAAATTTTTCCACTTTCTTCAAGTTCTCCTTTTGCAACTATATAACTTATTAACCCTAATGTAACTACAGGTATAAGTAAGAGTAATCCAGTAACTGTTATGAGTTTTGTCTTAATATCCAGTCCTTTTGTTTGCTTTGCTATTTTTTTCATTAGTTTTATCCCCCTTATACTGATTCTCTTTATTATCGACATGTCATAACATTACTTTAGCGCCAAATTCATATAAATTCCCCTATTCATTTATACCCAGGATTCAATGTCACTGTAACTATTTCCGGCCTATTGAATATTCTCTGTGGAAAAATACTATTGCCAAGTCCTCTGCTTACTACCATTGTAGTATTATTTTTTGTGTACATACCTTTATAATACTTTGGCCAAAACCCTTGATTGGGTGCAACAATCCCTCCTAAAAAAGGAATAATAATTTGTCCCCCATGCGCATGACCAGTAAACACAATATCTATATTATTATAAACATAAAAGTCAAAAATCTCAGGTCTATGAGAAAGCAATATTCTAAAATTATTTTTATCATTAGCTGCAAGCAATTCTTTTTTTATTATATCTTCAGAGTGAGCAGAGGTGTTGAAAGAAGGATCGTCTACCCCCAAAACTTCAATTTTATCTTTACCTTTAACGAATAGAATAGATTCATTTCTTAAAACAATTACTCCCTTATCTTTAAGTTTTTTTTCTAAAGTTGCAAATTTTCCAGACCATCCTTCATGGTTTCCATTAACATAATATATTGGTGCTATGGATTTTATTTTATCAATGAATGCTAGTGCATTTTCTTCATTATATTTTCGTCTATCCACTAAATCCCCAGTAATAACTATAATATCAGGGTTTTGTGATTTTATTTTTGATGTAAGCGGGTTATTATCTTTATAAAATACTTTATTATGCAAATCTGAAATTTGGACTATCTTGAAATTATTAAAAGTTTTTGAAAGTTTATCACTTTTTATATTGTAATTAGAAATCACTATATTATTGTTCTCAAAATAAGAAAAGCAAACTATAAATATGCCAATAGCAATGAATAAAACATATTTGTTGAATAAGATATTTTTAATCATAAAGAGTACCGTGCCCCTTCCATTTATATAATATGTCCTGCCACAATAAGTAGAAACCGAATAGCTTATAACATATTGTAATTAAAATAAAAGAGAACCTAAAATTAAATTTTAAGCTCTTTTATAATAATTATGCAGTTAATTCAAATTTGCCTGAAACAGTTTCATTAATAACATAGTAGCATTTATGCTCCTCAATTTTCACATATATCTCCATTGATTTTATATCCTTTTGAAGATTTCCACTTTCCCTCCATATTTCTTTAACCTTTTGCCACTTGCCACGTGGATGGCACCTACAAATACTTTCTAGTTTCTTCTTCCGTTTTAGTATATGCTGTACTCATTTTATAACCAAACTTATCTTCATCTGTGCAAAAATCTGGAACACCTAATGTTTTTATAATTCCATGTACAACTTCCGGCGACACATAAGAGAATGTCATGTTTAATACTCCTTCATCTATTCCACTAAACTTTTCAAATTCCATTCTTAAGTCTTCAATAGTTTTTTTTGATTTGCGTAACCTCTTTGCTCTTCTTTTAATTTTCTCGCCCTCATTGCAGCTTCTTAGAATTCTTAATGTTTTCAAAAATTCACTCTTGTCCATGCCTCTCAGTTTTAATATAACAAAAGGGTCTCTATCAAATTCAAGGCCAAGCATGTAATGAACTGCAGCTATATGCTTACATGGATTTGCAGTATCCATGCAAGAACACTGAGTTATTAAATGTATTTGTTTTTTAGGAAAAAGAGAAACTCCAGCTTCCTTAAAAGCTTCTTCTATATTTTCAGGCATTTCTCCATTTAAAATCATAGCACAAAATATAGCTTTTTGTGCCATGACTTTCATGATTTTTTCCCACTGCTCTTTTGTAAAAATATCAATCTCCATATTAACCTCATAAGGTTCCGAGCTGTTACCTTGGACTTCAGCCTGAATTTCTCCCTTTGAAACTTCTATGTTCAATACATTGCCTGCTCTTGCATACTCTCGTCCTCTGTCAATTCTAGAGCTTATAGTAAAGCTTGAAATTGCACTATTCCATTTTTTAGACCACCAATTACTACCAAATTCATTTCTTATTCTTACAGTCACAGCGTCACCCCCACCTTCACAAAAACATTGCTTAATATTACTTAACTACATTTTCCTTTTCTAATTTAAATAATTCTCTAATCTCCGCGTTACTCATTTCGGATATCCAGTTTTCATTTGTAGAAACTATACTTTCCGCAAGTGCCTGTTTCCGTTCTAGCATCTCATCTATTTTTTCCTCTAGAGTTCCCATACATATAAATTTATGCACATGAACATTCTTAACTTGGCCTATTCTAAAGGCTCTATCTGTTGCTTGATTCTCTACAGCAGGGTTCCACCATCTATCATAATGAAACACATGACTCGCTTTTGTAAGGTTTAATCCAAGTCCTCCAGCCTTTAGTGATAATATAAAGACCATAGGCTCGTCACCTTCATCTTGAAAAATATTAATCAACTCTTCTCTTTTCTTTCTGCTTGTTCCCCCATGTAAAAATAGTGTTTTTACACCTAATTTTTTCTCTATCTCTGATGTAAGTATGTGTCCCATTTCTGCAAACTGAGTAAATACTAATGATTTATCTCCTTCTGACACAACAACTTCTAGCATCTCTAAAAGACTGTCAAGTTTTCCAGAGCGACCTTCAATTTCACTGTCATCTTTCAAAAACTGTGCAGGATGGTTACAAATTTGCTTGAACTTAGTTAATGAAGAAATTATAAGTCCTCTACGCTGAATACCTTCAGAATTATCAATTTTATTCAAACAATCCTTCACTACTGCTCCATATAAAGTAGCTTGTTCCTTTGTTAGTGGAGTATATTCTTTCGTTTCTATTTTTTCTGGTAAATCTTTTATAATATTCGTATCAGTTTTAAGTCTTCTTAATAAAAACGGAGTAATTATTTTCTTTAATTTAACACTCTTTTTAGAATCCCCATCTCTCTCTATAGGAACTGCAAATTCACTTCTAAATGTTGACCAATTGTATAGATATCCACAATTTAAAAAGTCCATAATAGACCACAAATCTGATAGTCTATTTTCAACTGGTGTTCCTGTAAGTGCAATCTTATATTCAGCTTTAAGAGTTTTTATACATTTAGTTTGTTTAGATGAACTATTTTTAATGTTTTGAGCTTCATCTAATATAATTCCTGCCCATTTTTCTTTTTGAAATAAATCCTTATCTCTTACTATTAGAGCATATGTTGTAATGATAACTTCATTTTTGCGAACTTCCTTGCTAAATGTTTCGTAAGTCCACCTATTATTTCCGTGGTGAATTGATGATTTAAGACCTGGTGCAAACTTTTCAATTTCTTTTTCCCAATTTCCCACTACTGAAGTTGGACATATTATAAGTGTAGGTTTATCTGTTAATCCCTTTTCCCTCTCATGAAGCAAAAGACATATGCTTTGAACAGTTTTCCCAAGTCCCATATCATCAGCTAGGCAGGCTCCTATACCATAATTATGGAGAAATGTTAACCAGTAGAAACCTCTCTTTTGATATTCACGAAGAATTCCTCTAAATCCTAATGGAATATCAACTTGTTCTAAATTATCCAAATTAAATAATTTTTGAAAAAAGTTTTCTACAGCTTCTTGATTGTCTATTTTATCAACACTAACTCCAGGAATTATTTCTTCATCACTTAAATTAATTCTTAATAATTCTGAAACAGGTATCTTCCCACTGTATTCTTTATTCATTTTCATCTTGGCCAGCTTTTTAATTTGATGTACATCAACTTCTACCCACTGACCCCTAAATTGAATGAATGGCACCTTTAGATTTGAAATATTTTCAAATTCACTCTCACTTATCTCATTTCCATCTAATGCCAGTTTCCAATCGTATTCAAGAATAGTGTCCATATTAAATGTACTCTTTGCTGCTATATTATTATTTGTGTTTTGATTTTTTTCTTTAAGTCTAACAGAAATCTTTGAAGGTTTTTTCCACCAAGCTGGCGCAATTATTCCAAAACCTTTTTCTTTTAAAAAATAAGCTGCTTCCCTTAAAAATGAATAAGCTTCATCCATAGATAATTTACATTCTACCGGCGCTACATCATAAAGACTCCGTTGGATAGGAATAAATACTTTTGACGCAACCGCTAAATCCTCTAGAAGCCTTTCCTGAGGATTATTAAATTTTTTATTTAAATAAGTGATAGTATCCACAGATTCTTCAAAAATCATTTTTGCCGGAAGCATAAGGCTTAGGTCGTCCTTTGCTTGAAGTAAATATTCAATTGTCCAAATATCTCCTCTTGTAGGAGGTACTACCTTAAAACATGTACGAAATTTGAAATTAGTGTTTTTTATTCTTATAGGTTCTATCCACTTCTTATATTGGTTTAACATTTTAATCTGATCACTGGTATCAACTGGTATCTCAGGCAACTTGGAAAAAAGAGAATAAATCCAAGCGCTACCTAAGTTACTAACACCATACATTAAGTGTTCACTATCACTATTTATTTCACTAGAACTTCCTCTCACCATACTATCAATTATAGAATCCATGAAATTGCTTACCAGTTTAGTGCTATTTGTGTATATAAATTCATCATTTTCTAAGGGAAAATACGCCTTACACTCTGTTGGCATATTACTGCATAAAGCCTTCTTTTTATAGATATATTCAGGATCGCTTGTATGCCATCTCCACTGAGAATCCACTTTTTTATGTGCCCTATCAATTGTAAGTGAAGGCAGATATTTATGTTTTATAATTAGCTCTGCTGTAAACTTTGCCACTGTAACCCAAAACTTTAATTCTCGAGACAACTCTACTCCCTCTATGCGTTTTCTATCTATATTTAAAAGCATATGGAATGCATCTATATTGTTAAAAGTAATGCCTCTAATTTCTCTCTTATAAAGTTGCTTTTTTATTGAATCATATTTATATTTTCCACATTTTATTTCTAGAGCAGAACTATTTATTTTGCTACGAAGTTCTAAAACCGAAACCATCTCTTCGTAAAGTAGAAGTGCATTTTTAGGTTTCCTACCGCGCCTTGTACACTTAGTCTCTCCGAGCAGTCCCCATAATATAAATATGTATTTGCCTTCTATAGTTTCTATCCATCCGCCATTTATTATCAATTTCTCTTCACCCTCTATTAATGCTACTAACGTTTTAATGCATAATATATAGTTTACCATATTTAGCAGAATAATTTCGTTTTATATTTACATTTATAAGTAAAGTTATTATAATTATATCCGAAATATAATATATATATATAATTTTTTTATACCCATTCGAAAGTGAGGAAAAATATGAATAATAATATACTATTAGAATCTGGAACTGGCGAAGTTGAAATACTTGAATTTGTGATAAGTCAAAAACATTATGCAATTAACATTATTAAAGTTAAAGAGGTAATAAATACAACTAATCTTACGAAGCTCCCTGATTCTCATCCTGCTATAGCAGGGCTTACATTATATAGAGATAAAATAATAACTTTAGTAGACTTAAAATACATCTTAGAAAAGCAACATAAAACTGAAATTGAATCAACAATTATTCTTTGTGAATTCAATAAAATCCAAGTAGCCTTTAGTATTGATAGTATTGTAGGTGTAAATCGTATTAAATGGGATAAAATAACTAAGCCTGACGACATTTCTATCAATTCACTAGTTATTGGTAATATTGTTATAAATGATAAAATAATATTACTTCTAGACTTTGAAAAAATAGTTACTGAAATCAGCCCTTCTACAGGGATTACCGAGGATAAAATTAATGACATAGCCTACAAAGATAGATCAAATGTTAAACTTGTTTTAGCTGATGATTCTCCATTAATCAGAAGATTATTAAATGATACTCTTACCAAGGCAGGATTTAACAACCTAAAAATATTTGATGATGGAAAGCAAGTTTTAGTATATTTACTTGAACTGGTCCAGAAAAAAAACAGTAATTTTATAGAGGATGTTAATGTACTAATAACAGACATTGAAATGCCTCAAATGGATGGGCATACACTAACAAGGAAAATTAAAGAACATAGCATTCTTAAAAAATTACCAGTCATTCTATTCTCCTCATTAATCACTGCTGATTTAAGGCATAAGGGAGAGTCTGTAGGTGCCAATGCACAAATGAGCAAACCTGAAATAGGAGAGCTTGTAACTTGCATTGATGGATTCACTGATTTTTCTCATAAGTAAAATTTTATAAAAGCTGTGAATATAAATTCACAGCTTTTATTCGGTATAAATTTTATTAATCAAAATTTCCATCTGTACAAAAATATCTCAAGATAACTTTTGTATTGAATTTTCTTCAAAGATTTGTGTAAACTTATTAAGTATAATATAATACATACGTAAAGCTTATTCTAGAAAATCTATCTAATGAGCTTAATTTTGATAAAGTGTTAGAGGAGGCTTTTACATGAATATTGGCGATGTGATAATTAAGATTAATAATATAGGTAACGATACAAAAGATAAAATTGCTCCTTTTCAAGTATTAAAAAAATTTAAAAGCGGAAGGTCTGAAGCTGGAGTATATATGGTGGAATACGGTTCTGCAAATAGGGTAGGTATTTTAAAGATAACTAAGAAAAATGAAACGGAACTATTTCAAAAGGCCTACGGGCTTGCCTCAGAGAATAATATGCAAAAGTATATTGCCAAACTCATAACTAGTTATAAAATTGTAGATAAAAGCAAAGTTTCATTATATGTTAACTTATATGATTTAGCAGGTGATGATATACACAATAGTGAGACATTTTTGGACAAGGTTCTAAATGAAGATGAACTTAAAGATAACACAATTTCAGCAATAACTAAGTTTTTATTCACTTGGAACAAAGAACACGTTAAAAAATCCATGTCTCCAATGGATATCGTTAAAAATGAACTTTCATATAGATATATGGATGATAAATACATACAAGCCTTTGAATCAATAGGTGTAGATAAAAATATCAAATGGATATCACTAGATGGAACTGACATACTACTACCTAATCCATATTATTATTTTAATGATAAAAATATTTGGAACGGTCTTAATGTAACTTGTCTTACATCATATGCACATGGGGATTTTCAAGGAGATAATATTATAATAACTGAAAATAAGCCTGTTATAATTGATTTTTGTGACTTTCTAGAAGATTGTAATGTTTTTCACGATTTAAGATATCTTGAATCAATTACACTAGGCGATTACTTAGAAATTAACAAACAAACAGATAGAGAATTATGGAGTAAGGTATGTGAAGGTTTAAGTTATGGAATAACAGAAATAGACCTTCCCCAAGGAAAAGGGATGACCCTTTTAAGGCAGCTTATAAGTAAACTTCGGGAGAATGTGAAGCTAATTGTTAATGATAGCCGTAACAGCCTATACAACCCTTCATTTCATCTAGCGGGCACAGCTTGTGGATTAATTAATATGAGAAAATACTCAAATGCGAACAAAAAAAAGGCAGCTTTTATATATGCAGCCTTTAACCTTAAAATGTTCCTAAAGGATGAAGAAGTTAATATGTATTATCCTAAATTAGATTCATGTATAGTCTTTAATTGGAAATCTGAAAAACTCAGAAATGATGCTGTTATTTTGCAATCAATTACATAACTTGACCTATTTTATTAAAAACAAGCGGGAACATGGTTCCCGCCTTTTTAATTTTCCTCATATGAAACTGGAACACTATTTATCCCAAGTTCTTGAGCAGCTGCATATTGGTCATGTCCCGACACTATTATAAAACTCTCTTTTTTAACAATAATAGGTCTACTAAACTTCTTATTATTTTTCATATAATTTATTGCTTTATTCTTCGAACGTTTTATTGACATATCTTCATTTTGGTTTACTAACTTTGAAATATCCACTATTTCAACAGTTCCAATTGGCATTTCAAAATTTAAATCTATTTGTCCATTCTCATCTTTTAACAATTGAAATGCTTTAATTGATGTCGCTTCTACTGAGATAAATGGTGTACCTTTACTATTTACACATGCTTTAAGTTCCCCTTTAATTACAAAGTAATTCACATTAGTCATACCTTCTACTGCATCTTTCCAATAATCTTTCTTTACAATTACTCTATAAATTGATTCCTGTTTATCATAATTTGGTATTTTAAATAGTAAATTTACATCTCCATTATCTAGCTTAGTTGTTTTTACAGGTAACCCTTTTATTATAATCTCACTCTTATTCATAATTAAATTCTCCTTTTAATTTTTATTTCTTTAACTTATTAATAAAAAAATAAAACACCTAGAAAGTGCATATTACTTTCTAAGTGTTCCTAACTAAATTGAAATTTAGTCCTATATTAAATTTAATGTGTATAGATTTATTTATACCTATGTTAGAAGTTTTTACATGATTTAAAAATTCAGAAATTTTGTCATTATAAACTAACATTGGCTTCACCTCATTCATAAATTTAAAAGTATTTTTTATAAATCTTATATATTTATACTTCCAAATATATTATAACATTTTACTCATAAAAATACAATACATCAAGACAATGCTTATGTCTTGTGGCAAAAGGGACAAAAATATTCCTTACTTATTCTTCATGACCATGTTACAATAATATGACGTACCTATTGGCATTAATGCCATGGGGAAAATAATTTTAGGAGGCAATGCTTACATATGAAATATTTTACAGATAACTATATGGGAGATCACAATTTCATTCTGACTATAGATTGTGAAGGTTATAATTTTGATAAAAACTTAAAAAACAATGTATTAAACTTAGAAAAACTATTAAAATTAAATTCAGATAATAATATATATACCCTCTTATTTATAACCCCTTACTTTGCGGAAATGATGAACAACCTTAATCTAATAGAAAAAATAAAAAACAATTATAAAGTTATATTTGGTCTTCATATTCATCCAAATAATTTGCCAGAACATATAGAAAAGCACTGTCCATTTATAAAAAGTGATGAGGATTTAATATCCGCCTATTCTTATGATGAACAAACACTTATAATAAAGCATTGTTATGAATATATTTCACTCCTCGGCATTGAGCCTGTTTCGGCCTTCCGTGGAGGATATTTTTCAATAGATGATAATACCGAAAAGATTTTATCCGAGATAACTCCTATAACATATGAATCTCACAATATTTATAGACCTGAGTATAGGGTAACAAAAAATATACTAACTCCTTTACCTGTTTACGCACAAAATGAAAATGAAGAATTAAGACTAGAATACTTTAGTATTGAAAAGCTTTCAGAAATGTTAAAGAGTGGAATTTCGGATAATAAAAAACTATTTGGAATAACTCATAGTTATTTATTAGATCCAAATGATTTCCATTATAAACGTGATAACATACAACCAAATATTCATAAAAGAATGGAGATTTTAATAGATATTATAAATAAAAGTAAATAAGCTTTTCCATTCTAAAAGGGCTGTCTAAAAACGATTAATAAATCATTTTTAGACAGCCCTTTAATTAACAGTATAACAATAAGAATTCAGATAATCTTAGTTCTATCCTTAATTTGTATTATTTAATACATAAATAAATTTCTGAAGTAATATATTTATATTAAATTGCAAATGTTAAGGGGGCATTAGGTTGAAAACAAAATTTATCAAGGAACTTACAGTTGTAATTATAATAATTACGCTCAGTATTATAGGTATTTTCACATTAAATGAATATATTAATTATCAATTAAAAATAAATGATATAAATAAATTTATACTAGCTGAGAACTTTGATGAGGCAGAAAAAAGCATTAGAACTAGTGGTTTGAAATTTAAAGATATTGATATGCTAAAAGAAAAAATTAAGCAAGTGAGAGAAACTCAATACTAAATAAAAATTATTTTATAAAAGAGACAATATGAATAATGCCCTGTATTTAGAATTCACGTCTAAATACAGGGCATTATTTCAAAAATAATAATTAATAAATAGCCTAATTATTATTTTGTAGCCGCATCTTTGATTTGGGCGATTAATTCAGGAATAACCTTCTTGTAATCACCAACAATACCAAGGTCAGCTATTCGCATCATTGGAGCATCAGAATTCTTATTTATAGCAATGATAAAATCACTATCATTCATACCTGATTGATGCTGAATTGCACCAGAAATTCCACATGCAAAATATACTCCTGGTCTTACAGTCTTTCCAGTTTGTCCAACTTGACATAATTTATCAACCCAACCATTATCAACAGCCGCACGTGATCCTGATACGGTACCTCCAAGTAAATCAGCAAGCTCTTTTAACACGTTGAAACCTTCAGCGCTACCAATTCCTCTTCCACCAGATACAAGAACTTCTGCTTCTCCTATATCAACTATATCTTTAGCTAGTTTAACTATTTTTTCTACTGTAGTTCTTATTTCTGATTCTTTTAAATTAACAGTTACCCTTTCAACAACGCCTTTTCTACTTGGATCTTTTGGTAATTTATTAAATACACCAGGTCTTACCGTTGACATCTGAGGTCTTTTTTCTTCACAAACTATAGTAGCCATTAGGTTTCCACCAAATGCTGGTCTTGTCTGAAGAAGATTTTTTGACTCTTCATCAATTGCAAGTCCTGTACAATCCGCAGTAAGTCCTGTTGATATTCTAGCAGCAACCCTTGGCGCTAAGTCTCTTCCTTGTAAAGAAGCTCCACATAATACTATTTCTGGTTTTCTTTCCTCTATTAAATCAACAATAACATTTGTATATCCATCAGTAGTATAATTCTTTAATAGTGGACTCTCCGCATATAATACCTTATCAGCTCCATGAGCTATTAATTCTTTAGTAAAATCGCCAACTTGACTTCCAAGCAATACTGCAGTTAATTCAGTTCCACGAGTTTCTGCAAGTTCTTTTCCTTTACTTAATAATTCTAGAGATACGTTTTGCAATTTACCATCTCTTTGTTCAGCAATTATCCATACGCCTTTATAATCAGCCTTATTCATTATAAATCCCTCCTAATTTTAAATAATATGGTTTTCTTTCAATTTAGCAACTGTGTATGCTGCTCCCTCTTTAAATGGTAAATCTACAATTTCGCCCTTACCCTTTAATTCTTTTGTCCAAGATTTAATTACCTTTGTTCCTGAACCTGAAAGCCCAAGTAGAGATTTATCAACACCAATGTCACTAGCAGTCCATACCTTTATTTCCTTCTTGAATGTTTCAAATACGTTTGACATATTTACATATCTTGGAGTATTCAACTCTTTGATAGCAGTTAAAAGTACTGGAGTCTTAACTTTAATTATTTCATATCCATCTTCTGTTGCTTTCTTTATTCTCAAAGTATCACCATTAACAGACATTACTTCTTCTACATAAGTAACCTGTGCAATTCCAAGACGTTCTGCGAGTTCTGGACCAACTTGTGCTGTATCTCCATCAATTGCTTGTCTTCCAGCAAATATTATATCGTAATCAAGTTTACGCATTGCACCTGCTAATGCATTTGAAGTAGCTAAAGTATCTGCGCCTGCAAATGCTCTATCAGAAATTAATACTGCGGCGTCAGCTCCCATTGAAAGAGCTTCTCTTAATGCTTTTTCAGCCTGTGGTGGTCCCATACTAACTACTGTAACATGAGCACCTTGATCATCTTTTAGTACTAATGCTGATTCTAAAGCATTTTTATCATCAGGATTAATTATTGAAGGAACTCCATCTCTAATAAGTGTTCCTGTTTTAGGATCTATTTTAACTTCAGTTGTATCCGGTACTTGTTTTATACAAACAACTATATTCATTTATGAACCCTCCTATAAAATAAGATTTAAATTATTTAAAAATACTACCACTAATAATCATTTTTTGTATTTCATTTGTTCCTTCATAAATCTGAGTAATCTTAGCATCCCTCATCATTCTTTCAACTTGGAACTCTCTCATGTATCCATTTCCACCAAGCATCTGAACAGCTTCTACAGTTACATGCATAGCTGCATCTGTACAAGCAAGTTTTGCTTTAGCTGCTGAAACCGAATAATTTCTTCCTTCTTGTTTATCCATAGCTGCTTTATATAATATATACTTAGCTTGTTCAATTTCAAGGTCTAATTCAGCCATTTTAAATGCTAAAGATTGATTCTTAAATATAGGCTTTCCAAACTGTTTTCTTTCTTTCATATACTGTTTTGCTATTTCAAATGCGCCTTCTGCAATACCAAGTCCTTGCGCTGCCACACCAATTCTACCACCATCAAGAGTTTTCATAGCAATACCAAAACCCTTTCCTTCGGCCTTAACTAAGTTTTCAGCTGGAACTTCCATATCCTGAAATACTAACTCTGAAACCTGTGCTGCGCGTATCCCACATTTGTCCTCAATTTTCCCTATTGAGAATCCTTTGAAGCTCTTTTCAACTATGAAAGCTGATAATCCTTTTGTACCTATACTCTTATTTGTGCTTGCAAATATTAAGAATGTTTCTGATAGTGGTCCATTTGTAATAAAGCATTTTGAACCATTTATAATGTATTTATCACCTTTTTTAACTGCTACAGTTTCAACTCCACCTGCATCGGATCCTGCACCTGGCTCAGTTAAACCAAATGACCCAAATTTTTTACCTGAAAGTATATCTGGAAGATATTTTTTCTTTTGTTCTTCTGAAGCACTACTAAATATCCCTCCTGCACATAGAGACGTAGTTACAGAGTATGCAATTCCTACTGAAGCATGTACCTTTGATATTTCTTCTACTGCTATTGCGTAAGATAAAACGTCTCCACCTGACCCACCATATTCCTTAGGGTATGGCAAACCTAAAACACCTAATTTACCCAGTTTCTTATAAGCTTCTACTGGAAATTCACTATCAGTGTCATTCTGCTCAGCTATAGGTTTAAGCTCTGTTTCAGCAAAAGCTCTCACCATATCCCTTACTTGTTCTTGCTCTTTTGATAAACTAAAATCCATATTTACAACCTCCTACATTTTTTCATTTTCAAAAAAATAACTTGTTTCCTTTTCTTTTAAGCTCTTATACCTTCAATCTGTACTTTGTCCGCAAATAGTTTGCAAGCAAAGTATTATTTTAAAAAATATAGACCTTCACAAAGTCTAAATTTTCTAACTCATATTTCAGTTATTTATTATTTGTTTTAACCTTAACTTTAATTGATTTTGTTCATCTGAACTAAAATTAATTAATACTTTTTTATTTACTTCTTCAATGATTTTTTCTATTGGCTCACGCAGTAAGAGACCCTGTTTAGTTAATTCAACCTGTAAAGTACGCCTATCTTCTATACCAGCAACTCTCACAACTAATCCTTTGTTTACCATTCTTTCAATGATTCCAGTGATAGTTGAACCATCTAAAATTAAAATCGTCGCAATTTGCTTGGGTGTTTGTCCATCCTCATCCCAAAGACATTTTAGTATTCCATATTGTACAGGCGTTACATCATACTGTGCAAGTTCGGACTTTAAATATTGAAAAACTGTTTGTTGTGCTTTTGTTAATAAAAAATTAATACATTCATTCATCTCCATAATTACTTCACCTCTAATTTTAGTTACATTCATATTGTATTTTAAACTAATCATGCTTGTCAAGTAAACTTATAAAACGTGATCGTCGCATGTAGCATAAATGCAATTGAGTTACTAATATAGATTATGGCCATTTAAATTTACCTTTATTTTTTCCTAAAATAATTTGTTTTTCTTCCAATGTGGAATAATTTCATTATACTTGCTAGCAAATAGTTTGTCAACCAACTAATATAATTACCAGAGCTGAAGCATGATTTTTTTTAAAAGCACTAATTTAACTTAAAATTATAAATTACTATTACTATTTGTGATTCGCAGATTTTTTTATATAATATTGCTGATAAAATAAGTTTCAATTCATTTTCATAGTTCACTTTT
>NZ_JAENWM010000042.1 GCF_016650035.1 Clostridium sp. | reverse complement strand
AGGAGCTAATGAGTTTCCGTGAAAGCTCTATCTCTATAACGGGAGAAACCCGTGTAACCTACTCTAAAATTTCAGTTCCCACTCACAAGACCATTCAATAAGATTTAAAACATTAGGCTCTCAGCATCCCTAACTCTCTGTAGTCATCAAAAATATCTACTTTTCTTGTTCATTGCTTTATTTCAATATTTAACTTTCTTATATTGTATTCTTGAAAACATTATATGTCAAGACTTTATTTAATATTTTCCGATTTATAGTCAAATTCTAGTACTATATTTGAGCTTTTTAATACTTATATAGAGAAATAATGCTGTTAACGAAGTTGCAATCAAATCTGCAATAGGTTGTGAGAGCCATATTCCATCTAATCCAAAAAATAGTGGAAGTATAAGAATAAGTGGTATGAGCACTATTACTTGTCTTAATATACTTAAAATCATCGAAATTTTAGCCTCATTTATTGCCTGAAAAAAACTTGCTCCCAAGAGCTGAAATCCTAAAATGGGTAAAAACACTAAATCAATTCTGATTCCTCGTGCACCTAGATTTATTATATCAGGATTATTACCTACAAACAAACCTATAATAGGTTTAGCAAATATCTGTACTCCTAAAAACCCGATTACAGCAATTAAAGTGCCGAAAGCTATAGCAAGCTTTAAAACCTTTAAAACCCTAGTATACAATTTTGCCCCATAGTTATAGCCTATTATAGGCTGAATACCTTGACTTATTCCAATAATCGGCATAAAAATAAGCATTGATATGCTATTTAGTATTCCCATTGCAGCTATTGCTATATCCCCTCCATAAGCATACAGTCCCTTATTATATAAAACAACTACAGCACTTGATGCTATTTGCATGGAAAAAGGTGAAATTCCAATTGCCAAAATGTCTTTTATAATATATAGACGGAGTTTCAAATTTTCTTTTTTTATCTTAAGAATACTTCCACTATTTTTAAATGTAAAATATTTTATAACCCATAATGTATTAAAAGCTTGAGAAATTAAAGTCGCAATCGCCGCACCTTGAATTCCCATATTAAACCCGAATATTAGTATGGGATCTAATATAATATTTACAATTGCACCAAACACCATTGTAAGCATTGCCATTTTCGGATTACCCTCAGCTCGAATTATATTGTTAATACCAAAGCCTATATTTTGAAAAACAGCTCCCATAAGTATAATTTGTATATATGCTTTTGCATAGGGGATACTATTTTTACTTGCACCGAATAAAATTAAAAAGTCATCTAGAAACATAACTCCGATTAAGCTAAGCACTAATGATATTAATGTTATAAGTATAAGTGCATTCCCTAAAATGTTATTTGCTGTATCCGTGTTTTTTTCTCCTAGCCTTATGGATATCACCGCACTAGCGCCTATACCAATAAGCATTCCAAAAGCCATTATAATAACTGAAATTGGAAAGGTGATAGCAAGTCCTGAAAGCGCATAAGACCCTACATCTTTAATATGTCCTATATAAATTCGATCAACAATATTATATAGTGCATTTACAATCATTCCTGTTATAGCAGGCACCGAAAACTTAAAAAGTAATTTTCCTATACCTGCTGTTCCTAATTCATTTGTTGCGTTCATAAAAATTTCCTCCATTTAGTTATACTATATCTTTCTAGTATATCATATGTTTATATTTCCAGTTATCCTTAAACTGATAAAAAAAGCCAAAATTAATTTATGAAATTATATAAATATTTAAAATGAAGGCAAAACAAAGAGTAGATTCCCCATAAACAGGATATAATCTACTCTTTTTTTTAATCATTCTATACCAAAATTTGTGCCAGAAAACTTTGCAATCTTTCATTTTGAGGATTCTCAAAGATTTGTTCTGGGGGGCCTTCTTCTGCAATGACACCTTCATTAATAAAAATAACACGGTCGGCTACTTCTTTTGCAAATCCCATTTCATGTGTTACCACAATCATTGTCATTCCATCTTTGGCTAGGTCTTTCATAACCTTTAGCACTTCTCCAACAAGTTCTGGATCTAAAGCTGACGTAGGTTCATCAAACAGAATAACCTTAGGGTCCATAGCCAGAGCCCTGGCTATTGCCACTCTTTGCTGTTGTCCACCAGATAACATTGCAGGATATTCATCTATTTTATCTTCAATACCCACTTTTGTTATCAGTTCCAATGCAATTTTTCTTGCTTTATCTTTTGACATTTTTTTAATTGTAACTGGTCCTTCCATAACATTTTGAATTACAGTCATATGGGGAAATAAGTTGAACCGTTGAAAAACCATGCCAACTTTTTGACGGATAAAATTAATATTACCTTCCCTTGTGTGAACTATTTTTCCATCAATCCATATCTCGCCTTTTGTTTTCTTATCTAAATAATTAATACATCTAAGTAAAGTACTTTTTCCTGAACCGCTGCCTCCAATTAAACAAAGTACCTCACCCTCATTTACTGTTAAATCAATACCTTTCAATACTTCAAGATCTCCAAAAGTTTTATGTAAATTTTTCACCTCTATCATGCTCATACAATCACCTCTCACTTATTTTTAATTTTAATTCCATTCTTCTAAGCAGTTTTGTAACTACCAATATGATAGCAAGATAATAAACACCTGCAATAAAGAAAATAGGGAAAACATCATAAGTTACTGATGCATATTGTTTTGCAAGTAACATAATTTCTGTAATTGTTATTACACTAGCAAGTGAAGAGTCCTTAATAGCTATAATAAACTGATTACCTAAAGCAGGTATAGACCGTTTAAAAGCTTGAGGCAAAATAACACGTTTCATCGCTTGAAATCTACTCATGCCAAGGGATCTTGCTGCTTCTCTTTGTCCAAAATCAATAGACTCGATAGCCCCTCTAAATATTTCACTAATATAAGCACCATTATGAAGGGTTAATCCAATAATTGCTGACGGAAAACTCGCAATCATAATCCCCATACCAGGTAACCCATAAAATATAAAATAAAGTTGCAATAGAAGAGGCGTTCCCCTAATAATAGTAACGTATAAATCCATAAAAACTGTTATATATTTTTTATTAGTTAACTTTAACATAGCTACTATCAAGCCAAGAATTGTACCAAATAATATTGAAAAAAAAGCTAACTCTAATGTCCATACGACTCCAGGAATAAATTTAGGAGCGTACTTAATTACAGTTGTAAAAAATGTAACTATACTATCTACTAATTCTGTCATAAAATTCCTCCCATTTTTAATGCTATATCACAAAGCTATCAGAGGGTGACATGTCACAGCTCACTGATAGCTTTTGTGGAATTTAATAAGCATATACTTACTTATTTATTTACATCTTGAAGATTTACACCAAACCACTTCATACTAATTTTCTCATATGTGCCATCTGCTATAATATCTTTTAAAGCTTTGTTTACTACTTCTAATAATTTTGTATCTTCTTTTCTTATTGCTATAGCATTATCTTCAACATAAAGTAATGGACCAACAGGTTCAATATCTACTCCATATTTTTCAGGTGCAGCTAGTCCTACAAAGTAATCAGTTACAAGTCCATCTGCCCTACCTTGATCTAGACTCTTAAAATTGTCTACATCACCTTGGAATTGGACAATATCAGATATATTATCCATTTTTTCTAATGCTTGAATGAAAGTTGTTCCTGTTACAACGCCTACTTTACCATCTTTCAAATCTTCAATGCTATTTAGCGTTGTCCCTTTTTTAGCAAAAAATTGTGCTCCACCATTATAATAAGGCTCTGTGAAGTTAACTTTCTTTTTACGCTCCTCGGTAACACCCATACTTCCAATTATTAGATCAGATCTTTTAGCAATTAGTGAAGCTACGATTCCTTCCCATTCAGTAGTAATTGGGACTGCCTTAACCCCCAGTTTTTCAGCAATTGCACTGGCTATATCAATATCAAACCCAGCTACCTCTCCATCCTCACCTATAAAATTAAAAGGTGGATACTGTCCTGACATTGTGTACGTCATCTCTTTTTTCTCCATAATAGTATCATAAGTTGTTTTAGTATCCTTCTTACACCCTACTAACATACTAACTAATAAAAGTCCCAGTCCTACTGATAGAATAATTTTTTTATTCATATTTTACCTCCTGAATTATATTTGTTTTTTACATGCATATCTTAGCTTAAACATTTTTTTAGTATATGTATTTACCTTATCAATTATCCAGGTATACTCACTCTGTGATTAAAAGCAACTTCCGAATGCCTTATAACAATTTTTATTATAGATTCCATAATTGCTTCTCCTTACCTAGTGTATTTAGATTAATAAAGGAAACCCATTATCCTTTGTTGCTCACACATTGTACATTAAACTTTTATATAAAGAAAAAAACATTCCAGCCCTATATTACATAGAGTAAGAGTGTTTATGTGCACCTAATTATCCGTCCACTTTATACCTAGAAACATAGTATATTTATGGACATTTGATTTTACCCAAATCGCAATTTCAGTAATAATTTGTTTTATTATCACACATATCACTAAACTTAGTTTACCATAGTTGGACTGTATTGTCAACTTCTCAACAATTCACCATCCTTTTACCTATCATTTCACTTTTCAATATTTTTAATTTTAAAAGCAAATAACGCTCCGAAAAGTCCACCAATAATATGGGCAAGTTGAGAAATATTATCCTGAGCAAAAGCACCTCCATAGATTTCTCTTCCTATAAATACGAAAAACACAATTATTAACGTTAGTGGAATCTTCCCTTTCTCAGCATTTGTAAAGGAGCTTAAAATAATAAACATGTAAACGATGCCACTGGCGCCAAGTAGTGCACTACCCGAGAAAATTGTATGTATTACTCCTGTAACAAAAGCTGTTATTAGGATTAATTGTACTAAAACTTTTGAACCATATTTCTCTTCTAACATAGGTCCAATTATTAAAATTATTATAAAATTACCTGAGAAGTGAGCCCAATTAGCGTGACCTAATACATAAGAAAAAAGCCTCACATATTGCAGGGGGTCTAAAAATGAGGTTCTATAATTTGAAAATAAAAATGAAGTTAAAGCACCATTTGTTAAGTAACCTAGCAAATAGCTAGCAAGAGATAAAAAAGTAAAAGTTAATATCACCGGCGAATTATATTGTATTTTTTTGAATTTATTCTGCATTTTTTGTCCTCCATTTAAATTCATAATAAAAGAGTTTTTAATATAAGTCAATTGTTTACAAACCATCCCTTGGGTTGCAACAACTACTTCTAATAATAAGTTGCGTTTTTAATTTAACTCTGCGAGCTTTCTCATTACCATTAGAAATCAAGTCCAAAAGCATTTTTGCAGCATTTTCTCCAAGCAAATACATGTTTTGGTCTACTGCTCTAAATACACAATCATTGTATTTTTCACTTTATTAAATTTCTAACATCCCCAAGAATAGCTCTTGGAACTGGTAAATCTAACATAGTTTTTAATCCTGGCTCTGCATTCATTACAAGTGGGATCATATTAACGCAAATAGCTACTGTAGCAATTCCACCTGGTATTTCAGGTTTTATTTGAAGGTTCAAGTTTGGAACTCCTTTAATTGTAATATAATCTCCTGTATCTATATTCTCCATTTCAGGTTTTATCTGTTGAGGATGTTCCATTGTTATAAACAATTTGTCTCCTAAATCTGCAAATCCTAATTGTTTACATCCAGCAACATCTCCAGCCTTTACTGAAACAATATCTGTGCTACGTGGAATAGTTGTAATTATTGGTGATTTTTCTTGTCTAATATTATTAAGCTTTATATTAAAGGCTTCTTCAAACATTCCAAATGATTGTAAAAATCCAACGTGTCCGTCTATTGTATTGTCTTTAACCCCTTGTTTAAATTCTTCCTCTTTGAGTCCAATACCTTGCTCAACCATAACTGCTTTACCAAAGCAAGCTAAATCATTAACTCTCGTAGCATTAATACTTTCAACTGTATCACTAACTCCTGTAAGCATTATAGCCACTAAATCCATTATGAATCCTGGATTTACTCCAGTTCCTAATATTGAAACCTTATTCTCTTTAGCAATTCTATCCATTTCATCTGATAATTCTGGATCTAGTGCTCTTGGGTATGACATTTCTTCAGCCGTTGTTACAACATCCATGCCAGCTTCTACAGCCATTTTTATTAATGGAAATACAACTTTTGTAAATGAAGCTGTAGCCATAAGACAAACATCTGCATAACCTTTCTTTATAACATCTTCAGCATTTTTTGTAACGATGCAAGAATTATCTCCGCTCGCTTCTACACCTAATACTTCATAAAGCTTTTTAGAAACTTTACTCGGATCCATGTCAATAGCACCTACAATAGTAAATCCTTTTTTACTAAGGACCATTTTAGCAATACCGCTTCCCATTACGCCTAATCCCCAAACTACAACTCTTATCTTTTTTTTCATAATATTTTCCTCCTCATAATTTTATAAATTATTATAATACTTTTCAATATAAGGAGAGGTCATAGCTGCTAAAAGACAACCATAATCTATTTTAAAGTCCACTATATCTCCCACTGTTAGCTCTTTTTCACAATCAGTTACATCTATAATTAGATGATCACTACTTGCGCCAAAAATACTTATATTCTTGTCCATTGGAGTTAACCCTTCGAGTCTTATATCTTGTCTTCCTACTGCAATAATAGCTCTTTTTCTTATTCCATCATCTTTAAAATCAGGTTTATTACCAAAAGCATCCATTCCTATAGTACCCCTTGGTAATGTGGGTTTACTCTTTATCTCAATTATCTCACCCTTTAATATAAAAGCATCTTCATAGCAATTAGGTACATGTAGCCCATAAGCAGTTTCTCTCCCAAGAACTATTGACTCACCAATTCTAAGCTGATTAATTTCTTTTGGCATAGTATCATTCATAACCATATAAAGACTACTAGAGTTTCCTCCTGAAATTACAGATAAATTAAGTCCAAAGGTTTTTTCTACATCTAATTTTAACTCTATAAGTTTTCCTAAGTTTTCTCTATCTGGAATTACTCCACCGTAACAAGTAAGATTGGTGCCCAGTCCAATTAATTTAACATTATCTATTTCTATTATTTTTTCTACAGTTTTAATTAAATCTTGGATTAGTACACCCTCTCTTAAATCTCCTAAATCTACCATTAGTATAATATTGTGAGTTTTATTTGAATCCTTTGCAGCGTGTCCCAACTTCACAATTGTAGCAAGCTCAGAATTTAAGCTTACATCACTATACCTTACAATCTCCTCTGCTTCACTTATCATTGGAATTCTAAGCATCATCTTAGTACAATTTAAATCATTCATTTTTTTCAGATTCATAATTCTAGAATCCGCAACAGATTTAACTCCAGCGCTAAGTATAGCCTCAACAATGGGCTTATTTGCACAAAATACTTTAGTTACCATAGTAACATCTATGTTCTTTTCATTACACATGGCTAATACTTTCTTTGCGTTGTGTGTTAACTTTACTAAGTCTACTTCCACACAAGGATAAGTCTTTTTCATATAGATACACTCCTTCTCCTAAATTGGACTACTCTCTTCATCAATTTTCATATCCATTGTTATTCCCAAACTTTTAATTAAAAGGGCTTTAGCAACTTCACTATTTTCTCTACTTAATACTCCGGCACATGCCATAATATAGTTTACATCTAGGAGCACTTTAGCACCTTTTTTAGGTAGCATTGTCACTTCATCCTTTAAGTATCTTATTCCCAGGAGTAAGTCTTCTCCCTTAGGAAGTCTTGTAAGTGCCCCACCAGTACCTATTATATATTTAACCTCAGATAAATCCTTACCATAAGCCACAAACCCACTTTCACCATCATATTTTCTTTTTATAAACCCCACATGCCTATCTATTGCAACATCTATAGCTTTTTTTGTTAAAAGTCTACTTGCAATTATATCATCTTCTTCTATAGGTATAGCTTTTATATGTCGACTTATATCTTCCACAGTATATCCACCTAAATCCCTAGGGTCAAGTAAATCTATGAGATTCTTGCTATTTATAAATACTCCAAGATCTCCTTCTACAGTCCTTTTAGCCTTTGGTTCAGGGTTTATTAGCATATCTAAGACTACACTACTTCCTTCTGTAACAGAATGTACATCTGTGGTAGCCCCACCTACATCAAAAACCACCAGGTCTCCTATCATTTCGTATAAAACTTTTGAACTTTCCATAACTGCTCCTGGAGTTGGCATTATGCTTCCATTTACCATCTCTTTTATTTTATTCATCCCAGGAGCTTTTACAATATTCTTTTCAAAAGCCTGTTGTATTATTCTCCTTGCTGGTTCCACATTTAAGGTATCTACCATTGGATAAACGTTATCAATTACATAAATCTCCTGGCCTTCAAATATGTCCTTAATTTCATCCTGATTTTCGATATTTCCACAGTATACAATTGGAATGCTGAATTTTTCAAGGCTTATGAGTTCTGCATTATAAAGTGCAGTTTCTCTTTCACCATAATCTGTACCCCCAGCAATCATTATCATGTTTGGATTTATATAATGGATTCTCTTTAAATCACTTTTTCTCATCTTGCCAGCTGTAACCATTTTTATGATACCACCAGCACCAAGCGCTGCTTCTCTTGCAGCTTTAACAGTCATTTGTTCCATTAGTCCGTGAACTGTTATGCGTAGTCCTCCTGCAGCACTTGATGTAGCTAGCATCTTTTCCCATGTAATTGATTCCTGTATTTGATTTTCAATATCTTTTATTGCATCTCTCAGTCCTATAGTTACATCACCATCTAATACAGTAGTACAGCTTTTACCTTGAAAAGGAATTTTAACATCAATCTGTCCCTTATCGTCATAACACGCATTAAATGCTGTAACTAAAGTAGTAGTGCTGCCTATTTCAGCAACTAGATAATCTACCTTCACAAGGATCCCCTCCTTTTATGTTTCTTCCTCTTCTTCAATATCAGGAATACCCATTAACCTTTTTATTATAAAGGATGCAACCCCTGTGCCATTTGATCCTCGTCCAAATCCAACATCCATACCGTTTGCTTTAGCTATTTCATCAGTTACTTGTGTACCACCAGAAATAAGTATAATTTTATCTCTTACCCCTTTTTCTATGCAAAGATCACTAAGTTTTCTCATATTCTTTATGTGCACATCATTATGAGAAATGATTGTACTACAAAGTATAGCTTGAGCTTTTGATTCTATAGCAGCATCCACTAATTTTTCTATTGGACATGAAGTGCCAAGATAAAGTGCATCTATACCAAATCTTTCCACACCACCATGTTTAATATCTATAATTTCCCTTAGCCCTACCGAATGCTCATCTTCACCTACTGTTCCAGCCGCAATTTTTATTGGATGCTCCTTTACGTAATCTTTCATAACTTTATTTGAAAGCGGTTTTCTTCTTTTGGGGAGTATAAGTTCATCTCTTTTTACAGGAGTAAAATCGCAAACACCCTTAATTTCTACAAGGCAACCTTCAGCTTTTTGAAGTACTTGTTTATGAAGAATTTCAACATCTTTTAAGTTCATTCGCGTGCCTATTTCAAGAGCTGCTGCTTCAGCAATTTGTTCGTTCTCAGGAATAAATAAAGTTATTTTTACGTACCCATCTTTAGCCCATTGAACTTCAGGGATCACATTTCCATCTTCTTTAACTTTTTCCATTCTCTTAAATACATTATCATTCTGGTCTAATTCATCTATATATTGGATTTTTGAATGGTCACATAATGTACATTCAGAAATAGGATCGCAAGCTTTTTTATATCCATTTGGAATATTATTATATCCAAAGTGACCACAAACTGGTGCATAATAATCACTGTCTCTCTGAACTATTGTGTCAACAGCATCTCCGCCGTCCATCTTTCTTGAAATACCGTCATCATTTCTTTCTGGATACTCACCCGAATCTATAAAGAATCCTGAATCAACTGCTTTAAAATATCCTCCTACCTCTATCATTTCCTCAAGGAACAATATAGCTCTCTCTTCTAGTTCCCTAGCTTTTTCAGGTAAATAACCGGTCTTCTTAAGTTCGATCATGTCCATTAGTCCATCCATACCTAACAATGACTGTTTTGCAGTATTTACAGCATGAATTGTATTATAATGCCATGGAACATTACGTCCTTCATCAGGAGTTATAGTGCTTTGAATATCAACAGAAGTTAATTCTGAGATTAATAAATTCAATGTATGACCAACTGTAGCTTCTCTTTCACAAGATTCTACATATTTTGTATTCATTTGAGCTCTCATTCTATATTTTTTAAAGAAATGTCTAAGCGCTACCGCATAAGGCAAGTCATATCTCATACAAGGAGCTGGTGCTGAACTTGGTGGTACAGTTGAAAGGGCAATATTTTCTGGTTTCATACCTACCATTTCCGAAAAACAAGAATTTATAGCATGTTGTACCATAAGTTCCGGCATTACCTTGTAGCCCTTCATAGCTGTTGCATTTGCATTATGTGCACCGTCAATTTGAAGAATTTCTGCAAAGGCCATTACACCTTTCGCAACTGCTGCATCTACAAAGGATCTATACATATTAATATTCCTATAGAGTACATTGTATTGAGGATCTTGATGAGCTCCATTAACGCCTTCCTCTGCGAACATAACTGCCACATCAGGACCAGCCACACCAGACACGTAGGAATGGAAATTAATTCTTCTTCCTACTTCTTCTTCTATTAAATCTATAGCTTTTCTTGTTGCTCTAACTTCTTTTCTAGTTATTGGTACGCCGCCTATACCCTCTGGGCTTCCTTCGAGTAATCCATCAAAATGGCTTTGCCCCATAGTCCTTATTACCATTAAATGATCCGCACCATGCCAGGCTGCCATTCTCATTCTTCTTAAATCATCTTCAAATCTTCCTGAAGCTATTTCAGCGGTAAGAACAGGTCTCGGTTGGGGGTCTATACCTTCAAAACTTCTTGCTGCTGGAAGGGCCTGACTTTTCTTTAGTGGAGCTGATATTTCATGGTAAGTGAATTCTCCAACTTTTCCTTCTTTATTTTCTTCTCTCCAGTGCCAACCTCTCCATTTCGGTTCATACTTATCTAAATCTTTTAGAATCTCTTCTACATTAAGCTTTACATTCTCTTCTAACTTTTCAGCCATTACTCGTCACTTCCCTTCATTTTTTCTGATACCTTATCCCAACCTATACCTTTAGCTAATTCTTCACCTGCTTTAAGGTAATCCATGTCCTTTAGCCTTGCATAAGTTAAAATAACATTTCCAATACCTTTTCCTAGTAAGTTGTATTTTGTACCATAATCAATTAATGGTTTTGCCTGAAGACTTGAAAATCCCATTCTAAGCGCTACGGACCTCTCAATAGCAGGAGACGTATGGGTATAAGCTAAATCCACAATTGGTTTTACGATTTTTTCAGTTAAGCTCCAAAATCTATCATATAGTTGTTCCTCTGTTAGTTCCTTTAAATGCTCACTTCTTTTTTCAAAATCATCTTTTCTTTTCATAAATTAATTTCCTCCTAACATATTTGAACATTGTGCCCATTTAGAATTTCTACTACTTTTTCTCTGCCAAGTTTTGTTTCTGCGGATAAAAAATCAATATCAACCTGTTCAACTTTATTATTTGTTAATTTATTAATTATATTTTTTAAATAGGATTTCTTTAGCCCTCCCATATCTATATCTGTTACTGTAACCACTGATGGATGAGATGGAATTACAATATTGACCCCAGGTATTTGCTCTTTTGGATTCCCTACATAAACACTAATTCCGTTATCTTTTGCAAAATTAAGCTGTGGTATTAAATGTTTTCCAGCGCCTGTATATTCTGTCTCTTGGACAACTATTATGGCATCATCATCATATTCCTGAGCAATTGCAAAAGCTGCTACTAAGGATGTATTTCCTGCTGGTCCTCTTTCTAGTCCTTCAAGCTTCGCCAATATTTCTGTCATCCAAAATACTTCACCTTGAGTGGTAGTTACATATCTGTCTAAATACCTCAGTGGCCTCGCCGCACTTCTAGGTACATCTGATCTATCAGGGTTTGTCATAAATGGAATTCCAAACCCTGTATGTCCCGTCGTAAACGATTTCTTATTGAAGTCAATATCTGATGCCATATGAAGGCCTGAAAGATCAACTGATGCTCCTATTATCTTTGTTTCCACTGCACCCGCCTTAATAAGTCCTCTTGCAGTACCCGTAACGTTCCCCCCACCTGCATGGGTTATAATAACCGCCTCAGGATCTTTACCTAATTTTTCTCGACACTGCTCAGCTATTTCATATCCTAGCGTTTCAATACCTGCTACACCGTAAGATGAATATAATGATGCATTATAATATTTTGTATCTTCTAGAATTTTAAGGTAAGAGTAAAATAATTCTGGGCCTACAGTAAGTCTAACAACTTCCGCTCCAAACCCCTCACACTTTCTTCCCTTTTCTAATATTTCTGGTTGCCCTACTTTTCTTGAATCATAACATTCATTGGCTATTATACATTTAAGTCCTCTAATGTTAGCTTGTGATGCAACTGCCGCTCCATAATTACCCGAAGTAGCCGCTCCTACGCCTTTGTACCCTCTCTTCATAGCATCAAACACAGATATACAAGCTCTTCTATCTTTAAAACTTCCAGAGGGGTTACAACTTTCATCCTTTATAAATATTCTAGCCGCATGTCCACTCTTAGAAACTTTTCTTGCCAGCTTTGTAATATTTCTAAGTTCTAGAAGTGGAGTATTTCCTACACCCACCTCATTTTGGATTTCCTTAATTTCTGCTAAACAATACCCAACATCTTTCATTAATCCCTCGTAATTAAATGAAACCTTTCCAGTTTCATATTTACTATAATCTATCCCTATAGATTTAAGAATTATTTCATTCTTTCTCTCCATAAGCTCTTCGTATTTATTCATACTTTATAACCTCCTCTTATAACCAGACTTATATTATAATTTTATTGTGCTATCATACCTTTAGCTTGTTTTCCTATATTGCTTATTTCTTCAACATATTTACCATAAGTATGGTGATATCCTGGTTCTACATCCACAACTATACCTCTAGCAATCCTGCCTACATTAGTTTCAACTTCTACCTCATTCCCCAGCTCACAGTCACTAGTGCACTTGCCTCGTGTCCAACATTTAAGAGGCGTCTCTTTTGTCTCATCTGGTATGTTTTCGGCTCTATCTTCCGGCATTAAAACGATTTCTTCTACTTCAACAAAGGTACCTTTTGTTATCATCATTCACACCTCCAAAATATAAAATTATTATTAAGTGTATTTTATTACTATAAAGCAATTACCGTGCCAAATAGGAAACACATGTACTTAAGCCATACGCCCTTATACATGTGTTTATTATTCGCAAAATATTCTGCATTTTTAAATAAAAATAAATAATTATAAGAGTTATCAATACTTACAGAGGTTATTATTCATGCAAAATATTTTGCATGTTCAGCAATTTTTTTTGCATATTTTAATATTATTCTACAATATTATTCTACAATATTATTCTACAATATTGTGTATCTTTATTTTATATTGAAGGTTTTGTCTAGAAATACTAAGTCCTCTAGCAGCTTTGCTAACATTATAATTATTCTTTTTTAATATCTTTTCTATAATGGTCTTTTCAATACTATTCATATAATTTTCCAGGTTAAAATTCTCGTCTGAATTTAACACAATATCCTGATAGTTTTTGCTGTTTTGATATACTATTCTGGAATCAAAATAGTTTTCTATTAAAATCGAGTTGTTCTCAGCCATATTTATCGCAGCTTCAATAACATTTGTTAGCTCGCGGATATTCCCTGGCCAATTATATTCTTGTAGTTTTCTCATCATAACTTCATCAATACCTCTTATATTCTTACATAAAATTTTATTGTATTTCTGAATTAACTTATCTACGAATATAGGAATATCCTCTTTTCTTTCTCTCAGTGGAGGTATATTTATTCTCATTACACATAACCTATAATAAAAATCTTTTCTTAATTTCCCACTCTCAATCAGTTTCTCTGGTTCTTCATTTAATGTAGCTATTATTCTTACATCAATATCTATATTCTTTGTACTTCCTACAGGTCTTATATATCCCTCTTGAAGTACTCTTAAAAGTTTAGATTGAAGATAGGGTTCTAGTGAATTAATTTCATCTAATAAAAGAGTTCCATGGTTTGCTTCTTCAAATAACCCTTTTTTATTCTCTGCCCCTGTAAATCCACCTTTTTCTGTACCAAAAAGCATTCCTTCCAATAATAGTGCAGGAATAGTTGCACAATTTATAGGTATAAAAGGCTTATCTTTTCTTGACCCACCATAATGAATACTTTGAGAAAAAACTTCTTTTCCTGAGCCAGTTTCTGCATATAATAATACTGAAGAACTCGACATGCTAGCTTTTTTAGCTTTCGCTATAACGATGTCCATAGCAGGATTATCACCATATATATCACTAAAAGTATAATGTCTCTTCTTCTTTTTATCTGGGTTTTGCAATTTACAAATGCTTTCAGTTAGTTCTTTTAGCTGAGTCATATCCTTAGCTATTTCAATAACCGCTATAACCTTATCGTCTACAGTTACTGGCAGTGTAGTATTTATAGTAGTAACTTTTTTCTTATACCCATTCCCATAATGCTGTATTAAATCTACAATCTTTTCACCAGTTTTTAGTACATTCATAATGGTAGACTCATCATCTTTTACATCCTCTAAATATTCACTAACTCTTTTACCTATAACTTCATCAAGTTCTACCCCTTCTACTTTTCCCATGGCACTATTATAATATACAGTTTTGCCATCAGAATCTACTACTTGGATCCCTTCTTCCAAATTTTCTAATAAACATTCTAATATCTTTTCTGCGCTGGGCAATTTACTCTCCATACTACCCCTCCCATCTTCTAATTTATTTTTAACAACCTATTTAATTGTTTACTTTACATTCATAATAAAAGAGTAACCTATTACAGATTACTCTTTTATTATGAATGTACTACTAATATAAGTCAATTGCTCATTAACTATTTTAAAAATGTTTCCCCCATCAACATCATGTCTACATTTTTTGCAACACATCTACCTTCCTTTATAGCTTTCACAATAAGTGATTGACCACTTCTTAGATCCCCTGCAGCAAATACCTTATTTATATTTGTTGCATAATTAGAATCTGCACACACATTTCCACGTACATCAAGCGTAAGTCCAAAATCACGTATGAGACCCTCATGCTGCGTATGGAGAAAGCCCATAGCTAAAATAATTAAATCTGCCTCTATAACAAATTCACTACCCTCTATTTCGCTCATATGTCTCTGTCCACTTTCATCTGTAACCCATTGAACTCGTACGCAATGCAATTTTTTCACTTCGCCTTTTTCCCCAGTAATTTTTTTAGTACTTACACACCATTCGCGCGTGCAACCTTCTTCATGCGAAGTGGTAGTTTTCAGCGTGAATGGATAAGTTGGCCAAGGCATAGTTATATCCCTGTCAACTGGTGGTTTTGGCATAATTTCAAGCTGAATAACCTGTTTTGCTCCCTGTCTTATTGCAGTTCCAACGCAGTCCGACCCTGTATCTCCTCCACCAATGACAACAACTACTTTATCCTTTGCACTGATTTGCTTCTCTACATTTTCGCCAGAATTATTTTTATTTTGCATTGTCAAATATTCCACTGCAAAATGTACGCCAGTAAGTTCCCTTCCCTCTATATTTAAGTCTCTAGAAATCGTAGATCCACCAGTTAAAATAATTGCATCAAAATCCTTAAGTAGAGTATCCACTTTTATATCTACCCCTACATTTATTGACGTTTCAAACCGAACACCTTCTTCTATAAGTAAATTTATTCTTCTATCTATGATATTTTTTTCTAATTTAAAATCCGGTATTCCATACCGTAGTAGACCTCCAATTTTCTGTGCTCTCTCAAATACAGTAACAGTATGACCCACTGAGTTAAGTTGAGCACTTGCAGCAAGCCCTGCTGGACCTGAACCAATCACAGCTATTTTTTTATTGGTTCTAATTTTAGGATGTTTAGCACGTATAAACCCTTCTTTAAAAGCCCTTTCAATGATACTAAGTTCAATATCCCTTATACATACGGCTTTTCTATTTATTCCAAGTGTACAAGCCCCTTCACAAGGAGCTGGACATAATCTACCCGTGAATTCTGGGAAGTTATTTGTAAGACTTAATCTCTTATAGGCTTTCTTCCAATTTTCGTTGTAAACCATATCGTTCCAATCTGGCACCAAATTTCCAAGTGGACATCCCCAATTGCAAAAAGCTATTCCGCAACTCATGCACCGCGAAGCCTGTTCTGCTAGTTCACTATCTTCAAGAGATATATAAACTTCATCATAATCTTTGACTCTTTCCTCAACTTTTCTTTTTGTAAAGTTTTTACGAGTATATTGCTTAAATGCTCCTAATTTTCCCATCTTACACCCCCTCAGTCTGTGACATTTTTTTCTTTTGCTCTAAAATTAATTTATACGCTGGTGGAATGACTCTTTTAAACATACCGGAATATTTTTTCCAATTTTCTATTATAACTTTTGCTCTCAAACTATTTGTATATTCATAATGTTCTTTAATTAAATCATATAAAATTGTTGCTTCATCTTTACTTAATGCATCAATTTCTAATACTTGTGAGTTTACCTTTTGCTTGAAATTCTCATCTTCATCAAGAATATAAGCTGTACCACCGCTCATTCCGCCACCAAAATTTTGTCCAAAACCACCTAAAACCACCACAGTTCCACCTGTCATATATTCACAGCAGTGATCTCCAACACCTTCTACAACCGCTGTAGCTCCACTATTTCTTACTGCAAACCGTTCTCCAACTAGACCACTTACAAATAATTTACCACTAGTTGCTCCATATAAAATTGTATTTCCAGCTATATAATTTTCTTCTGGTTTAAAGGTAGCACTACTAGGTGCTTTTATTATAACTTTAGCTCCGGATAACCCCTTTCCTACGTAATCATTGGCTTCACCTTCAAGTATTAAAGTTAACCCTGCTACGCCAAAGGCTCCAAAACTTTGCCCTGCTGAACCGGTAAAATTAAAAACAATTGTGTCCTCTTTAAGCCCAATTGCACCGTACTTTGTAGCGATTTTTCCACTTAACATTGCCCCTACACTTCTATGAATATTTTTAATTTCTAAACTTCCTCTTACATTTTTTTCATCATCTAATGCCGGCTGTGCCATTGCTATAAGAGTATGATCCAATGCTTTATCAATGCCATGTTCTTGTTTCATTACACGGTATGGTTTTATTCTTTTTGGCATATAAGGTCTATATAGTATGCTTGATAAATCTAAATCATTTGCCTTAAAGTGATCTATACTCTTATTTACTTTCATTTTATCCGTTCTTCCAATCATTTCATTCATGTTTCTAAATCCAAGTTCAGCCATATATTCTCTTACTTCAGATGCAACAAAGGTAAGGAAACGCATTAAATATTCTGGTTTTCCTTTAAAATTCTTTCTCAGCTGCACATCTTGCGTCGCACAGCCCATATCACAGGTATTGCAATGACAATTCCGTAGCATGGTACATCCCATTACCACTAAGGCCGTAGTTGCAAAACCAAATTCTTCTGCTCCCAGAAGTGCAGCAACCACAACATCTTTGCCAGTCTTTAATTGTCCATCTGTTTGCAGGGTCACTCTACTTCTCAAATTATTTAGTAACAATGTTTGATGAGTCTCAGACAGCCCAATTTCCCAAGGTATCCCTGCATTTCTTATAGATGAAAGCGTTGCTGCTCCGGTCCCACCATCATGGCCACTAATAAGTATCATATCGGCATGGGCTTTAACAACCCCTGCTGCAATGGTGCCAATTCCTATTTCCGAAACAAGTTTAACACTAATTCTACTTTCAGGATTTACACATTTTAAGTCATATATAAGTTGTGCTAAATCTTCTATGGAATAAATATCATGATGAGGTGCTGGGGATATTAAATCTATTCCTGGCGTTGAATTTCTAATTTTCGCTATATACTCATCTACTTTTTCACCTGGTAAATGTCCACCCTCACCTGGTTTTGCACCTTGAGCTACTTTAATTTGAAGTTCATCCGCATTTACAAGATAATTGGTATTAACCCCAAACCTACCAGTAGATACCTGCTTTATTGCACTTCTTTTGTCATTTCCATTATTATCTACTTTAAATCTTGTTTCATCTTCGCCACCTTCACCACTATTGCTTTTTCCACCAAGTCGATTCATTGCAATTGCAATACTCTCATGAGCCTCCTTACTTATGGACCCTATGGACATGGCACCAGTACAGAATCTTTTTATGATTTCGCTGATGGGTTCTACTTCTTCTATAGGGATTGCATTTCCCTCTGTGAATTCGAATAATCCTCTAATTGTACATAAATTTTTGCTTTGCTCATTTATTAACTTTGCATATTCTTTATAAACTACATAATTGTTAGTTTTAGTAGAAACCTGGAGCTTATATATGCTTTCAGGATTAAATAAATGGAATTCTCCATTGCTCCTCCATGAATATAATCCACCAACTTCTAACTCGGAATTTATTCTTCTAAGTCTATTAAAAGCTGTATTGTGTCTCATTAATACTTCTTTTGCAATGGTATCTATTCCTATTCCACCAATTCTAGCCGGGTTGCCTCCAAAATATTTATTTATTACATCTTCATTAATCCCAAGGGTTTCAAATACTTGTGCTCCATGATAACTTTGCATTGTACAAATACCCAGCTTAGATAGAATTTTTAAAAGACCCTTATTGATTGCATTTATATAGTTAACAATTGCCATTTTAGTATCTACTTCTTTAATTTCACCTTTCTCTACCATATCTTCTATAGTTTCAAAAGATAGATATGGATTTATTGCAGAAGCACCATAGGCTGTAAGAAGTGCAAAATGCATAGTTTCTCTTGCTTCCCCTGTTTCAACTATGATAGCAACTCTTGTCCTTGTTTTTTCCTTAATTAAATGCTGGTGTATACCTGAAACTGCAAGTAGACTAGGTATAGCTGCTTCATAACCATCTATTTTTTTATCACTCAAAATAATTATATTATAACCTTCTTGAATTCTTTTAGAAGCCCGTTTACAAATCAGCTCCAATGCTTCCTTGAATCCGCTTATCCCACTATCATATTTAAAAGTAATTGGAATAGTGGTTGCTTTAAAATCTTTGTTTCTTATTTTTTTAATTTTTGCTATATCTTCATTGGACAGAATAGGGGTATCAATTTTAATAAAAGGATGCTGTGATGAATCATCTTTTAAAAGATTTTGCTGACAACCTATATAGTTTGTGAGAGACATAACAATTCCTTCACGAATAGAATCAATAGGTGGATTGGTAACCTGTGCAAATAATTGTCTAAAATATGAAAATAATAATTGCGGTTTATTAGAAAGTACTGCAAGAGGCGTATCATTCCCCATTGACCCTATTGACTCTTCTCCCGTCTGCGCCATACACTTTATAATTTTAGTTACGTCTTCCATACTATATCCAAATGCTTGTTGCCTTTCTCTGAGACTTTCAGAATTTATAATTGTATTTACTTTCCCTTCATGAAAATCATCTAGTGTATACTTATTCATTTGAAGTAATTTCTCATAAGATTCTGATTTGCAAATCTCTTCTTTGATATCTTCATCTGCCTTAATTATTCCCAGTTCTGTATCCACCAAAAACATCTTCCCTGGTTCTAGTCTTCCTTTTTTTAATATTTGCTCTGGTTCAATTGCAAGAACACCAAGTTCTGACGCCATTATAACTATATTATCTTTCGTAATAACATATTTAGCGGGTCTTAATCCATTCCTATCTAGCGTTGCTCCAACTTGTGTTCCATCTGAAAAGAAAACTGCGGCAGGTCCGTCCCAAGGTTCAACCATAGAAGCATGATATTCATAAAACGCTTTTTTATAAGATGGCATAGATATATTTTTTTCCCATGCCTCAGGAATAAGCATCATCATTGAATGTGCATTACTTCTACCATCCATTTTTATAAATTCAAACATGTTATCTAGTGATGCTGAATCGCTTCCTTTTGTGGTAATAATGGGAAAAAGTTTAGATATATTTTCACCATAAACTTTAGATTTAAAAACACCCTCTCTTGCATTTGCCCAATTTCTATTTCCTCTTATGGTATTAATCTCCCCATTATGTGCTAAGTATCGAAAAGGTTGTGCTAAATCCCAAGTAGGAAATGTATTGGTGCTAAATCTTTGGTGTATAAGTGCTATAGCACTCTTAAAATTTATATCATTTAGATCTAAATAATATTTTCTTATTTGCTTTGGAAGAAGTAATCCCTTATAAATAATTGTTTTACTAGATAAACTACATATATAAAAACAATCTGCATTTCTTGTAATAAGTCTATTTACTTCGTTCTCTGTTCTTTTCCTGATAATATATAGTTTTTGTTCAAACTCATCTTGGCTACAATTCTCTCTTCCCAAAAAAGCTTGTCGAATTACTGGTTCAGTTCCCTTCGCAGTTTCCCCTAATACTCTATTATCAGTAGGCACCGATCTCCAGCCTATAACCTTAACATTCTCTTCTTGTGCCACTCTTTCAAGAATACCCTCACACTGATATCTTATTGCAGGTTCTTTAGGTAAAAAAAGCATTCCCACACCATATTCTGAATTTTTCGGAAGTTCTATTCCTAAGTTATCGCAACATATCTTTAAAAACTCATCTGGAATCTGAACCATAATTCCTGCTCCATCGCCTGTATTTGGATCAGAACCTACCGCACCACGATGAGACATATTCATCAGAACTTTCAAACCTTTTTTTACAATACCATGAGATTTTTCCCCTTTGATATTAGCTATAAATCCAACTCCACAACTATCTTTTTCAAATTGCGGATCGTACAATCCTTGTTTTAAAGGTAATCCTCTTTTATATTGCATATTTTTACTCCTCCATTTAAATACTATTAGCAAGATTAACAATGCTAATTTTTCTAGAAATTATTTTAAATCTAATTATACATTGATTTCTGCAAGAACGCAATGTATAATTATCGTTTTGTATATAAAAATAACCACATTCATGCCTTTATGGACACGAATATGATTTTTTATTTTTATATTCTTTCAATACACCGTCAATTCCTCTTGCTATTAATACATTTCTGCTCCTCTTTGTAATACTACAAGTCCCGTGCGGACAACTTCTTTAATTCCATATGGTCTTATAAGTTCAACAAAGGCAGATATCTTTTCTTCATCCCCAGTTATTTCAATAATCATACTCTTTGCATCCATATCAATAATATTACATCTAAATATATTCACCATCTCTGTAACCGCTGACCTTTTGCTTTGATCTGCAGTTACTTTTATCAGGGCCAATTCTCTGGAAACAGTTTTTTCATGATTTAGTTCCAATATTTTTATTACATCTATAAGTTTATTTAGTTGTTTTACAATTTGTTCAGTGATTTGTGCGTCACCTTGAAGCACAATAGTCATACGGGAGATACTTGGATCTTCAGTAATGCTTACGCTTAAGCTATCAATATTATACCCTCTACGGGTGAACAAACCGGATATTTTACTTAATACCCCTGGATGATTCTCTACGAGTACTGATAAAATATATTTACCCATAACCTTTCACTCCCTTCTATAACGTGCTCTCTTCGGCATCTACAATACATTCTATCAAAAAAGTTTTATCACTTTCTAAAGCTTCTTCAAAAGCTCCTTTTAATTCTGCGTTAGAGTTAACTCTTTTTCCGCAAAATCCATAAGCTTCTACTAATTTAACAAAATCAGGATTCGTGGATAAACTCACACCATAAGTGTTTTTATAAACACTATTTTGATACTCTCGAACCATTCCAAGATTTGAATTGTTAAATAATAATAGTATTATCTTCAAGTGATTTTGCATTATAGTTCCAAGTTCAAACATACTCATTTGAAAACTTCCATCCCCCATTACAGCCACAACTCTTCTATCTGGAAAAGCCAATTTACATCCAACAGATGCTGGAATGGAATACCCCATTGTTCCTAGTCCTCCAGTTGTTAAAAATCTTCGTTCTCCCACCATATCAAGATAATGACAAGTCCAAATTTGATTTTGCCCAACATCTGCAGTAACAATAGCATCCTCTTCTATCATTTCGGATAGTAGTTCTAACGCATACTTTGGATTGACTTTATCCTTTGTTTCTCTATTTTTCGCATATTTTTCTTTCCAAGTAGCAATCTCATCAAGCCAATTTTTCGTATCTATATCTGTTATCCCTTTAGTAAATTGCTGTAAAATATTTTTACAATCTCCAACTACGGGAATGTGAGCACTAAGGTTTTTACCTATTTCCGCTGGATCAACATCAATATGAATAATATCTGCCACTTTCGCAAAACTTTTAGAACCTCCTGTTGCCCTATCTGCAACCCTAGTTCCAACAAGAATTAAAACATCTGCCTCAGCTATAGCCTTATTTGCATATTTAAAACCATGAGATCCAATTAATCCTATATTATAGGGATTTTTTGAGGATATTCCATCCTTACCCATTAATGTATGCACCATTGGAATTTTAGATTTTTCTACAAATTCTAATAAATCTTTTTCAGCATTTGCAGCCATAACACCACCACCTACACAAATAAGAGGCTTTATACTGTTCTTAATTTTCTCTAGTGCTTTTTTTATTTGTCCCTTATGACCATTCACAGTAGGCTTATATCCTCTTATATTCACCTCTTTGGGATATTCAAATTCCATTTCTGTATTTTGAATATCCAGTGGAATATCCACTATGACCGGGCCAGGTCTTCCGGTTTTCGCTATATAGAAGGCCTCTTTCATGATTCGCGGGATGTCCTTTGCGTCTTTAATAAGATAACTATGTTTTGTAAAAGAAGCTGTTGCTCCAACAATATCAGCTTCTTGAAACACATCTTTTCCTATTAAATCTGTTCTAACTTGACCAGTTATTGCTATCATAGGGATAGAGTCCGCATATGCAGTAGCTATTCCAGTTATAAGATTAATAGCTCCAGGTCCAGAACTTGCTATACATACGCCTATAGATCTTGTTGCTCTAGCATAGCCACTAGCACTATGTCCTGCTGCCTGTTCATGTCTTACCAATATATGTTCTATTTCAGAGTCCCTTAATGCTTCATATAACGGCGCAGCTGGGACTCCTGGGTAACCAAACACTATTTTTACATTTTCCCTTTCCAAACATTTAATTATCGCCACCGCTGCTTTCATTTTCTGCCACCTTTAATTTAAATTTTACTTGCGATATAATCCCCCATTTTTTCTGTTCCGATGCAGTTCATACCTAGCTGCATTATATCTATAGTGCGATATCCAATATCCAAAGTTTCATAAACGGAATTTTCAATTGCTTTTGCAATTTCCTCCATCTTAAAGCTGTAGCGAAACATCATAGCAACGCTCATTATAGCACCTATTGGATTGGCTTTATCCAGGCCTGCAATATCTGGTGCAGAGCCATGAATAGGTTCGTATAATCCAACAGAAGTAATACCAAGGCTTGCAGATGGTAACATTCCTAAAGACCCGGTAAGCATTGAAGCTTCATCACTTAAAATATCACCAAACATATTTTCCGTAACAATCACATCAAATTGATGAGGATCACGAATAAGCTGCATAGCTGCATTGTCTACATACATACAATTTAATTCTACATCTCTATAATTTCCAGAAATAGATTGTACTACTTCTCTCCAAAGTTTGGAGCTTTCCAGTACATTAGCTTTATCCACTAAAGTTAGCTTTTTATTTCTTCCCCTTGCAATTTCAAAAGCCATTTTTGTAATCCTTTCTATCTCATAGGTTGAATACTCAATTACATCCCATGCCTTTTGTCCATTTGCTATGTCAACTCGTTTTTTCTCTCCAAAATAAGCACCACCAATTAATTCTCTAACTATCATAATGTTTAGATTATCACCCAATACCTCTTCCTTTAAATTGGATGCAGATTTTAACTGAGGAAAAAGAATGGCCGGTCTTAAATTTGCAAATACTCTTAATTCTTTTCTTATACCTAAAAGTCCCGCTTCAGGCCTTAAATTTCCAGGTAATGCATCCCATTTTGGTCCTCCTACTGCGCCCAGGAGCATACCGTTACTCAACTTACAAATATCAATTGTCTCCTGAGGCAGTGGTTTTCCCGTTTTATCTATAGCAGCCCCACCTATCATTGCCTCTTTTATTTCAATTGGACACTTATATTTAATAGAAACTGCCTTGAGCACTTTAACTGCTTGTTTAATAACTTCTGGTCCAATTCCATCTCCAGGTAATGCAACTATTTTTAACATTCGCTCGCCTCTTTTACAATGTAGTTTATCAAACCTTCTGCACTTATAATTTCCATCATAAATTCAGGAAATGGCTCTGCAGTATAATTTTTATTTTTTGTAATGTTTTTTATTATTCCCGTCTTAAAATCAACTTGAATTTTATTACCTTCATCTATATCTTTCGCCGCCTCTTCACATTCCATAATAGGGAGTCCTATATTTATAGCATTCCTATAGAAGATCCTAGCAAAATTTTCAGCTATAATACAAGATATTCCAGAAGCTTTGATTGCTAAGGGAGCGTGTTCTCTAGATGAACCACAACCAAAATTCTTTCCTGCTACAATAATGTCCCCACTATGAACTTTTTTACTGAAATCCACATCTATATCTTCCATGCAATGAAGGGCTAATTCTTTTGGATCACTGCTACTTAAATATCTTGCTGGTATGATAACATCTGTATCCACATTTTTTCCGAATTTTATTGCACTTCCTTTTACCATTTTGCTACCTCCTCAGGTGAAGAAATTCTCCCAGTAATTGCAGAAGCCGCGGCAACTGCTGGACTAGAAAGATATACTTCGCTTCCAGGATGTCCCATTCTTCCTACAAAGTTTCGATTGGTAGTTGCTATTGCCCGCTCTCCCTTTGCAAGAATTCCCATATGTCCTCCAAGACAAGGTCCGCAGGTTGGTGTACTTACAACGCAGCCTGCTTCAATAAATATTTCTAAAAGCCCTTCTTTCATAGCCTGAAGGTATATTTTTTGGGTTGCAGGTATAATGATAGCTCTTATTCTTTGATGAACTTTTTGTCCCTTTAATACCTTAGCCGCCATTCTTAAATCTTCTATCCTTCCATTAGTACAAGAACCAATTACTACCTGATCTATTAGAATTTCTGGAACTTCATCAATGATTTTTGTGTTTTCTGGAAGATGTGGGAATGCTACTGTTGGACGTATGCTGCACAAATCTATTTCAATAGTTTTTATATAGTTTGCATCTTCATCCGCCTTATATATGATATACTCCCTTTTCGAGTGACTTTCTACATATTCTATTGTTCTTTCATCTACTGGAAAAATGCCATTTTTAGCACCAGCTTCTATTACCATATTAGCCATAGTAAAACGATCATCTATAGAAAGTGCGGATATTCCTTCTCCAACAAACTCCATTGAATTATAGAGGGCACCGTCTACTCCTATTTTTCCTATTATGTGTAAGATAACGTCTTTCCCACAAACCCAAGGTGATAACTTACCTTTTAATACAAATTTTATTGCTTCGGGAACCTTAAACCACGCTTCTCCCGTGGCCATTCCCGCTGCCATATCTGTACTTCCAATCCCTGTAGAAAAAGCACCGAGAGCTCCATAGGTACAAGTATGCGAATCCGCCCCTATAACTACATCTCCGCAAACTACCAATCCTTTTTCAGGAATTAAAGCATGTTCAATTCCCATTTGACCTATCTCAAAATAGTTTTCTATTTCCATTTCTCTTGCAAATTCGCGAGTACACTTACACTGCTCTGCGGATTTTATATCTTTATTGGGCGTAAAGTGATCTGGTACAATGGCAATTTTTTTCTTATCAAAAACTGCCTTCACACCTATTTTTTTAAATTCATTTATAGCTACAGGTGTAGTAATATCATTTCCAAGGACCAAATCTAATTTCACTTTGATAAGTTGCCCAGGCTTTACTGTCTCTAAGCCAGCATGGACAGCCAAAATTTTCTGTGTCATCGTCATACCCATTTTACAATTCCCCCTCTCTGCAATTAAATTATCCTCTATGATGCTTCAATATTAACGACTTCTATGTTTTCTCTATAATGTGATTTATTAAGAGCATTTACAAAAGCTTTTGCACTTGCTTCTATAATATCTGTACTTACTCCATTCCCTACATATATATTGCTATCTTTTTCAATTTTAACTATTACTTCTCCTAGTGCATCCCTTCCGCCTCCAACAGCTTTTAAATAGTAATCCTTTAGAATTATATTTGTTCCTATTGCTTTTTCAATTGCATTAAAGGTAGCATCTACAGGCCCATAGCCACTAGAAATTTGTTCCACTGTTTTATTTTCAAAAGAGAGTTTTATGGTTGAAGTTGAAGCAATTCCATTACCACTTACAATATTAAACTGCACAAGTTTAAAGTATTCTGGTACTTTAACGGTCTCTTGTCTTATCATAGCTTCGATATCATTATCTGATACTATCTTCTTCTTATCTGCTAAATCTTTAAATTCCAAAAATGCTTCATTTATTTTTTCTGGCTTTATATTTAAATAACCTAAATCCTTCAATCTATTCTCAAAGGCGTGTCTACCAGAATGTTTACCAAGTACTAATAAGCTTTTCTTTAAACCTACAGATTCTGGAGTCATAATTTCATAAGTTTCTCTACAATTTAATACGCCATGCTGATGAATCCCAGATTCATGTGCAAATGCATTAGCCCCTACAATAGCTTTATTCGGTTGGATTTGTATTCCTGTCATATGACTAACTAGGCTACTAACATGTACAAGTTCTTCTGAAGCAATATTTGTTTCACATTTAAAATAGTCGCTACGAGTTTTTATAGCCATAACTAGCTCTTCCAGGGAAGCATTTCCAGCCCTTTCACCTAATCCATTCATAGCACACTCTATTTGCATAGCACCATTTTCCATTGCTGCTAGTGAATTTGACACTGCCAAACCTAAATCATTATGACAGTGTACACTGATGATTGCTTTATCTATATTAGGTACATTTTTTCTGATTTCCTGGATTAGGTCCCCATATTCTAAAGGAGTTGTATAGCCTACTGTATCTGGTATATTCACTACATCCGCTCCTGCATCTATGGCCGCCTCAAGTACTTTATATAAGAAATCCTTTTCTGTTCTCGTTCCATCCTCAGGTGAAAATTCAACACTTGGACATAATGACTTTGCATACCTGACCATCTCTACTACTTTACTCAGTACTTCTTCTCGGCTCATCTTTAATTTAAATTCCATATGAAGGTCTGAGGTAGCAAGAAATGTGTGAATTCTCGGTGTCTTAGAATATTTTATTGCTTCCCATGCTCTATCTATATCTTTTTTAGTTGCTCTTGCCAGTGCCGTAATTACTGGTCCTACTATGTTTTTTGCAATAGTCTTTACCCCTTCAAAATCTCCATCTGAAGCAATTGGAAAACCTGCTTCAATTACATCTACCCCGAGTTTTTGTAGTGCCCTTGCGATTTCTAATTTTTCTACTACATTTAAACTTACTCCTGGTGTTTGTTCGCCATCACGTAAAGTGGTATCAAAAATAAATATTTTCTTTAATCCTACTTCTTTTCCCCCCATGTTTACCCTCCTCTTACTTACTCTTGATCCAAGACATCATTTTTCTAAGGTCCTTTCCAACCACTTCAATTTTTTGTTCTGATTCCATTCTTCTTACTGCATTAAAATAAGGTCTATTTACTTGATTTTCAAGCATCCAGTTTTTAGCGAAAGTTCCATTTTGAATTTCAGTTAATACTTTTTTCATTTCTTTTTTTGTATCGTCTGTAACAATTCTATCTCCAACTACATAATCACCATACTCTGCAGTATCACTGATTGAGTACCTCATATAACCAAGGCCTCCCTGATTAATAAGATCTACAATAAGTTTTAATTCATGACAACATTCAAAATAAGCTATCTCAGGCTGATATCCCGCTTCTACTAATGTGTTAAATCCAGCTTTTATTAATGCTGATACGCCTCCACAAAGTACTGCTTGTTCACCAAAAAGATCCGTTTCTGTTTCTTCTCTAAAAGAAGTTTCTAGTATACCAGCCCTTCCACCGCCTAGGCCTTTTGCATAAGCTAATGCATAATCTTTAGCTTTTCCTGTATAATCTTGTTGTACAGCAATTAAACAAGGAACACCTTTACCTTCCTCAAATTGACTTCTTACAGTATGTCCTGGTCCCTTTGGTGCTATCATAAATATATCTACATCTGTTGGCGGCTTAATTTGTCCAAAATGTATACTAAATCCATGGGCAAAAATCAGTGCCTTACCACTTGTTAAATTTGGTTCTATGCTTTCCTTATAAATCTTGCCTTGTTTTTCATCTGGAACAAGCATCATTATAAAATCTGATGCTTTAGCTGCATCATAAGCTTCCATTACGCAAAGCCCAGCTTCCTCAGCTACGCTCCATGATTTACTACCTTTGTACAAACCTACACACACATCCACACCACTAGCTTTTAAATTTAGTGCATGTGCATGACCTTGACTGCCATATCCAATAATAGCCACTTTCTTTCCACCTAATAATTCTAAATTTGCGTCTTTATCATAATACATTTTCGACATTTTTATTCCCCCTGTTTTCTATTGTTTGTCTTTTATTTTAAATTATTATAAAAGTTACTGTAAGCCTTCTACAGAATCTTTTATATCATCAAATAGCATATTCACTTGAATTTTGGGTATAAAAAATAGACCTTCTGCCCATTGGGGCGAAAAAGTCTATCGCGGTACCACCCATTTTTATATCTTCATTTTTTAACGATATATACTGTATATACACCGGCACAGCTTACGACATATAATGTTTTCAGCTTACAACTCAAGGGTGAGATTCAACGTCTAATATTTATGGGTTCACACCAATCCCCACTCTCTGTGAAATATTAAAGACATCTACTAGTCCTATCATAGTTTTTAAATTATATTAAGTTTGAACTTTATATTGTTAAATATTTCAAATAATCTTCATTACTAACTGTTTATAACCTTTCCATAAACAGCTTCTTATACAATATGCAATATATTGATTTCCGTACATCATTTTTCCAAATATTTAAATTATTTTATATTGTAATTTAGTATACTTTATGAATTTTAATTTGTCAATAATTAATACTAAATATTTTATCTTACTGCCAATCTTCCTTTTCAGGTCCTGCTCCAAAAAAGTTTACATTATAATTTGAGTTATAAAATTCATATTGATTTTTTGTTTCTTCAGCAAAATTTTCCTTTTTTCCTACTTCTTCCGTATACTCCATTTTTTCATTTATATTTAACATTTTAATATCCCCCTTTTTATTCTAAAACTAATTCTTGAATTGATTTCCCTGGTGGTACAATTGGATATACCCCTTCATCTTTATCTATTACACAATCAATTAACATAGGCTTTGTACCTAGTTTTACGATTTCAAGTACTCTTTTTAACTCCTGCATACTTGTGACCTTGTATCCTTCAATGCCATAGGCTTCTGCAAGCTTTACATAATTTACTTCGTCTCCGATATCTGTTTGTGAGTATCTTGCGTGGCAGAACATTTTCTGCCACTGCCTTACAAGACCTAAGGCATGATTATTCATAATCACAGTAACTATTGGAAGCTTATACTTTGAAATTGTCTGAAGTTCAGTACAACCCATTCTAAAACTACCATCTCCAGTTATAAGCAGCACCCTTTTATCTAAATTACCCATTTGGCTTCCAATGGCGGCTCCCATTCCAAATCCCATTGTTCCAAGGCCACCTGAGGTTATAAATGTTCTAGGTTTTTTAAATTTCCATTGTTGTGCAGTCCACATTTGATGTTGTCCTACATCTGTAGTAACAATTATATCTTCCTCAAGATCTTCATTTAAACACTTGAGTACATTTTCATGGGTAAAGCCATTCGACCCTTTACACGGGTTTTTCCAGCTTTCTATCTCTTTATGCCAAGATTTTCTATCCTTTTGATCCATATAACAAAGTAAAGTTTCTAAAATTGTATTCACATCTCCGACTAAATATAAATCTACTACCTTATTTTTATCTATCTCCGTCTCGTCAATATCAATATGAATAATCTTTGCTTTTGGAGCAAAACCCTCTGCTTTTCCAATTACCCTATCACTAAAACGTGCACCAATTGCTATAACTAAATCACTATTTGTCACTGCTAAATTTGTTTCACAAGACCCGTGCATTCCTACCATTCCTAGCGACAATTCATGATTTCTTGGAATAGTCCCTAGCCCCATAAGTGTATTAGCAACAGGAATGTCCCCTATTTTGGCGAATTTACACAATGCCATTGAAGCATTGCCTGTTTTTATTCCGCCACCAGCATAAATTATTGGCCTTTTTGCATCCCTAATCATTTCGGATACTTCTTGTATTTTTTTCATATCTATAGGCACTACTTCTTGTTTTCCATGTTTCACTTCCACCTTTTCATATTCGGCAAAGCTAAGGAAAATATCTTTTGGAATATCCACAAGCACTGGTCCAGGCCTTCCACTCCTTGCTATTCTAAAAGCTTCTCTTACTGTAGCGGCTAAATTCTTTTCATCTTTCACAATAAAATTATGCTTTGTAATGGACAAAGTAATCCCCATTATATCTATTTCCTGAAAAGAATCCTTTCCAAGCAAACTCCTTGGAACTTGCCCTGTAAATACAACTATAGGAATTGAATCCATGTAAGCCGTAGCAATTCCCGTAATGGTATTGGTAGCACCTGGACCAGAGGTTACAATGCAAACTCCAACCTTTCCAGTTGCTCTAGCGTAACCGTCTGACGCATGAACTGCTGCCTGTTCATGAGCCGTTCTAATATGTGTAAAATAATCCATTTCATCATAAAGTGCATCGTATAGTGGAATCACAGATCCACCAGGATATCCAAAAATAACATTTGCTTCCTGCTCTTTTAAACATTCAAGTAAAATTTGAGCTCCATTAAGTAACATTCTCACACCTTCTTTTCAATACAAATTATTTTTATTTTTTAATCCAAGACATCATGCCTCTTAACTCTTTGCCTACAGCCACTAGTGGATGTTCTAGTTCTATTCTTTTTATTGCACTAAAGTTAGGTCTGTTGATTTGGTTTTCCACTAACCAATCCCTTGCAAATTCTCCATTTTGTATTTCTTTGAGTACCTTTGCCATTTCTTTTCTGGTATCTTTATTTATAATTCTTTTACCCACCATGTAATCTCCATATTCAGCTGTATCACTAACGCTATACCTCATATTTTCAAATCCGCCTTCATACAATAAATCCACAATAAGCTTTAGTTCATGAAGACACTCAAAATAAGCAATTTCCTTTTGATACCCTGCATTTGTAAGCGTATCGAACCCTGCTTTAATAAGTTCTGTAACTCCTCCACATAAAACTGCCTGTTCTCCAAATAAATCTGTTTCAGTTTCCTCTTTAAAAGTAGTTTCCAGTACACCAGCCTTTGTAGCTCCTATTCCTTTTGCATAAGCTAGTGCAAATTCTTTTGCACGTCCACTGTAATCTTGATATACCGCAATTAGTGCCGGAACGCCTTTTCCGTCTTGATACACCCTTCTTACTAGATGTCCTGGCCCTTTTGGTGCCACCATAAATACATCTACATTTTCTGGAGGTGTAATCTGATTAAAGTGAATATTAAACCCATGTGCAAAGACTAGTGCATCTCCTTCTTTTAAATTTGGCTGAATGCTCTCCTTATAAATTTTACTCTGCAATTCATCTGGAGCAAGTATCATTATTACATTGCTGCACTTAGTTGCCTCAGACACTTCCAGAACTTCAAGACCTACTTCCGTTGCCTTATTCCATGACTTACTACCCTTATATAAACCAACAACTACATTTACTCCACTTTCTTTTAAATTAAGTGCATGAGCATGGCCTTGACTACCGTATCCCACAACTGCAACCTTTTTACCTTTTAATAAACCTAAATCCGCATCACCATCATAATACATTTTAGCCATTTAATTTTTCCCCCTTATTTTTGGATAAATAAAAAATCTTCCATTCCTATAAACATATATCTAATTATGTTTATAGGGACGAAAGATTCGTGGTACCACCCTAGTTCGTGATTTATTATTATAAATCACCTCATTATTTTTGGTCAAAAGAATAGAAAATATCATTAAAATAAATTTCTTTAACCATAGCCCTATATCGGAGGCAACCGTCTTCGTTTACTTAATTCCAAACTTCACATTTTGTGATTAACATTTTTTTTGCAATTTATCATCAAAATAGTTTCAAGTTCAACTCAGCAGCTCAAGAGTGATCATTACATATCCGCATCACACCAACTCTCATCAAACGTTGGTTCTCTGTAGTTTCAATCGTGATATTTTTCTCTCCGTCATAGCTTTATATATTCTGTTGTTTTTTAGTATATATGCAATAAAGCATTTTGTCAACACCATTATTTCTTTTTTTTAAATTTTCTGTTTTCTATATTTTTTTTAAAAATAAACTAATAAATTATAGTTTTTTTTATGTCAAGCATTTTTGAAAATGTCCCTAAATAAGTGAAACATTAGCACCAACAAATTGTTGGTGCTTTACTTTTTTATATCATGATTTTGGGTAAATTTAATAGACCTAGTGTATGCTATACTTTTTTTGAAAGAAACATTCATTAGATTTTATCAATGTATTTAGGTTGCTTAAATATTAACCAGTATTGCTTGATCTATGACTTTGCT
>NZ_JAENWM010000103.1 GCF_016650035.1 Clostridium sp. | reverse complement strand
TGATAATTCATACCTTTTGCAACTTCAACAAAGTTATCTATTGTCTTTATATCTGGGATATTTCCTCTATATAGACGGTAATAAGCACATCTTCCTTCATGACTACTATAGATTGAAGCTAAAGCAAAATGCTTTAGCTCTTGATCTTGCTTTCCTTTAGATACTTCAACATCAGAAAGACTATCTGAATAGGAGCTAAAGGTTGTTCCGTCAAAAGCACAAAAGCAATCTTCCTTCTTAGTTGAAGCATTTGAATCTCTTAAATACTTGAAAAAGTTATTAACATCCTGTTCTGTAATACTTGATAATAATCTACTACTAGAACAAGATGGTATGTTTTTTACATAGGGATAAGTAAAAATTCTACCCACACAAAGCCATGAAGAACCTTTTTATCTGTATTCTTTTATAAACGCTAAACCTAGTGGTATCTTTTATAAACTAGAAAAAATTCTAGTTTTAGCACTTAAAGCGCCAGTTACATTTAAACATAGAGATTAATATTCATTTAAAGACCGTAATTGAGTTTTTTTATTAATTTCACCTATTAGGTGCAAGTTGGTACTTAAAAAATAAATAGTTTCCAATAAGAATAATTTAGTACTCATAATAAAATTCTTAATTAAAAATTTTACCTGGATTCAGTATCCTTTTGGGGTCAAAAACCTGTTTTATTTCCTTCATTAAGGAAATCTGATCTTGACCAAGAAGATCTAAAAGATATTGTTTCTTATCAAAACCAATACCATGTTCTCCACTTATAAGTCCACCATATTCAGCTGCTCTATTATACATTAATTTAAAAATTATCTCTTTTTTAGTCTTCCAACTGACATCTTCAAGATTATCCTTACAAAGATAAATATGAAGATTCCCATCACCGGCATGGCCAAAACTTGGAATACGTAAATTATAATCTTTTGCTATCTCATGAGTATAAAGAATAAAATCAGCAATTCTACTACGAGGTACAACCACATCGCATTCATCCATTTCGGAAGTAGAACTTTTTATTGCTTCTAAAAAAGCTCCTCTGGATTGCCATACATTATCCTTTCTTTCCTCTGTATCAACGATAAAAACATCTAGAGAGCCCTCTTTAAGACATAAATCCGATACAGTTGAAAGCTCGTATTTAACTTGATTTGGTTCACCATCAAAACTAAGAAGAAGATAAGCTTCTGAGGCATGTGTTGGGAATTTTTTCCCAAGATAATTTTCTGCCGCTTCAATGGTTTCTTTTGACATATACTCTATGGCAACAGGAAGAACCTGAGTTAATATTATTTTAGGAACTGTCGAAATAGCCTCTTTCATAGTGTTAAAGGGAACAAGAATGCTTACATTAAAACTTGGTTTTGGAATAATTTTTAGTATTGCTTCAGTAACAATCGCAAGGGTTCCTTCACTTCCAATAATAAGATCTTTAAGACTAAATCCACTACTATTTTTGACTACTTTACCACCTAAATTCATTATTTTTCCATCTGAAAGTACTATCGTTAACCCTCGAACATAATCTCGAGTAACTCCATACTTAACCGCACGCATTCCTCCAGCATTGGTCGAGATATTTCCTCCAATTGTAGCAGATTTTTCTCCTGGATCAGGGGGATATAAGAAACCCTCATCTTCAACAAAAGCTGCCAAATCCATCAGAAGCACACCTGGTTGAACTTTTAAAGTTAAATTATCTCGATCAAGTTCCAGTATCTTGTTCATTAAGCTTAAATCAAGCATTATTCCACCATAAAGGCAAACAGAACCACCAACTAACCCCGTTCCTGAACCTCTTATAACAACTGGGATACTGTTGGAATTGGCATATCCCATTGTTTTTGAAACTTCTTCTACCGTTTGTGCTTTTAATAGAATTTCAGGTTTCTTCCAAACACTACCAAGTTCATCATGATAATAATCTTCACTAATTTGATTATCAACAAAAATTCGTTCTTTAAATATTTTCGTGAAAAACGCAATATCTCTATCATTTATTTTATTGTACATTTTTAAAATCCTCAATTTTTTCGATTAAGTTAGTTATTATTTCATAAAGATCTCCAACAAAACTATAATTTGCAACATCAAAAACCTGAGCATTCGGATCAGAATTAATTGCAATTATACACTCGCTTCCCTTTGCCCCAGCTACAAACTGAACAGACCCAGAAATGCCAATTGTAATTAATAATTTTGGTTTTACTGTTCTTCCTGAAAGGCCTATCTGTTGTTTTGCATTGAACCATCCATTTTCCATTAAAGGACGAGTACAGGCAATTTGAGCACCAAGAAGTTTACAAAGTTTTTCGATAATTAAGATATCGCTTTTTTTCTTTATTCCTCTACCACAAGCGACAATTCTATCGGCCTCACTAATATCCCTATCAATAGGTCTTTCAATAATGTTTTTGATAATTGCCCGACTTATAAGTTTTGATTTTTCAATTTCTAAGTGTTCTATTACTTTGTTTTCTGCTTCTCTCTTTTTCCCTTTATCAAAGATTTTGTATCTAACAGTACACATTTGAGGTCTTTTATTTGGAGTCACAATACGTGCCATAATATTTCCGCCAAAGGCAGGACGTATTTGAACTAGGTCAGTATTTTTTTTCATTTCTAACGCTGTACAATCTGCGGTTAACCCAGTCTTAAAGTGTGCTGCCACTCTTGGAGCAAGTGATCTTCCAATATTAGTAGCTCCTACCAACACTGCAGTAGGTCTATATTTAATAATAAAATCTTCAAATACCGATGAATAAGGTTCAATTAGGAAATTCTCTAATTCATCTGCTTCATAAGAGAATACTCTATCAGCTCCATAGGAAAATAAATCTTCTGCATTTTTAGCAATGCTTTTACCTATCATCAGTGCATAAACTGGTTGATTTATTACAATGGCTAGCTCTGAAGCCTTATTTAATAGTTCAAAGGTTACTTGGTGAATTTTTTCTTTTGTTTGTTCAACAAAGACTAGAATCCCTGAATAAGAAGACTTATCTACAGTAGTTTTCTTTTCATCAACAAACTCTATTGCACCATTTGAATTTTTCACGCAAAGCTTACATAGCTTACATCCTGCGCCTATTTCCAATTTACAGTTTTCATAGAAAATTTGCTCAAATGGACATATTTCCATTAAAGTTTTCGCAAGATTTTCATCGATTTTGACCTGGTGTATAACAAATCCCATCACTAACTCCTATATAAGAGACTTCTTATCAATAAGAAGATCATAAATTTTTGAACTCAACTCAAGTGAATTTCCTTCAAATATAATTCTATCTGTTTTTTTTTCAGGGGGAAATATTTTTTCAACCTGAGTAGCTGATCCATCCAGTCCATAATGTTCTTTGTCTTGATCTTCCATGTCCTTAATGCTAAAAAATTTTACATCCATTGGAGTTTTCATACGTTTGTAAGAAGGCAGCCTTGGTGTATTAATTCCATCATCCAAACAGATTACGCAAGGTAATTTTATTTCTTCCGTTATAAATAAATTACCTTGATTACAATCAACTAAAATACACCCAGAATCTTTTCCTTTAAATGAGACAACATTTGTTAGACTAGGAAGATCAAGATGCTCTGCAATTTCTACTCCTACCTGGGCTGTATCACCATCAGTAGTTTGTTTTCCACATAAAATTATATCATAATCACCACATTTATTTATGGCTTGAGATAATGCATAACTTGTAGAAAGTACATCGGATCCGGCAAAAGCTCTATCACTAACAACAAACCCATAGTCACACCCCATTGAAATTGATTCCTCAATAGCAATTTTTGCCTGTGGAGGTCCCATAGTTAAAGTAAATACTTTACCACCATATTTATCTTTCAATAGTAAAGCTGTTTCTATTGAAAATAAATCATAAGGATTTAGTTTGTTATTATCCTTTGTTCTTATAAGTGTTCCGTTAACAGGATCAATTTGGACATTATTTGACCCAGGAACTTGTTTTACACATACCAAAATATTCAAAAAGTGCTCCTTTAGATTATCTTTGTAGACTTCAATCTTTGCTTGAAAAGGCCCTATAGTAAGGGTTTTCACCCGGCCACCCGTTTTTGCAGCAAGGACCAAGGCTTACTATAGTGAAAACAAATCAAAAGGATTCAATTTGCTTTCTACCCCCATTCCGCTTCAGTACCCCAGTTACAGAATCAACTTAAACATTGATTGTTCTAGGAACCTGTTTGATACACACAAGAATGTTCATCAAATTCTCCCCCTTAAAAATCGTAAACATTAAAGACTCAAAAAATTAATATCTTGCTAATTTTTTACATTCAAAATAAGTGTTTCTGGATTTTCTACAAGAACTATCTTGGCATTATCACCTTGGGTTGCATTTGCAAAAGAAAGGGCAGCCGCAAGGGTTGAAAAATACTGCAAATCCAGTTGTGAAATATCTTTTTCGTCAAGGCCTGAAGAAACAATACAAAGATGGCATGCTATACAACTTTCTAAGAGACACTGAACAGCCCATTGTCCTTCAAAGGGTTTCTGATCCTTTAAACTTTCCAGAGCCGCAAAAGAAGAGGAAAAAAGCTTAAGAGTATTAAAAGAATCGGTACCAAGCCCTTCCTTACATTCAGCAAAGATAATAAGCGTTCCGCCTCGCTTGAGAATAGGTCGCTCAGTACCAAGCACTGTGTTGCAAGCAAACAACGAATGATACAAACTGATTTTACCAACATCTCCACCATATACTATGGCAATATCTGCAACATAAGGAAGCTCACGTCGAGCTGTCTTAGAATAAAAATCTACTATTTGGCGATGAGCTAAAATATAGTGTCCTGCTGTTGCAAAAACAATTTCATGTTTTGAATTAAGCATAACATTAATAATAAAGGGATTAATATATCCAGCAGCTTCTTCCATTTCCCTTCTTGTTGCACTCTGTTCAATATTTCCTAAAATACCCTTTGGATATTTGATGTTCTCGAACGAATGGTTTGCCAGAATGGTCTCTTTATTCGATACTCCTGGCAACAGGCTCTTCGCTCCTCCGGAGAAACCAGCAAAGGCATGAGATTTTACCATTCCTATGGTTATTACATAATCAACATCTAAGACCCTTTTGTTGAAATATATTTTTTTTCCATTAGCAAGAACACCAACTTGTCGATAGCTTTGTTCATTATAAGCGTCGTTATCAGCGACATCATATGAATAAAATATCACATCTCCAAGTATAATTTTCTTTTCATCAATTGTCGTGGGTCTATGCAAACCTGTGGCTATAGTAATAGTGATATGATCTTTTCTCACACCAGCTGTCAATAATTTTTTTAACACAAGTGGTAATATCTTTGCCGTTGGAGTTGGTCTCGTTGCATCATCAACAATGATTGCAATAGTTGATAGACCATTCACGGCTTGTTGAATAGGAATTCTACCAAAAGGATTATCCAAAACATTAAGTAGAGCCTCATTGCTCAATGGGGTTTCGTCTTCAGAAATTATAGGTTTCACAACCCCCATGCAACATTCATCAGAAATATAAATCGTATCCGTCATACTACCTGAAAAAATTCGGTAATCCATAAAAAGCCCCCTTAATTTCCAAGGCCAAACAAGGTTGGCAACCAGAGAGATATACTAGGAATAAATGTTGTAAGGATCAAAATCACTAGACTTGACAATAAAAACGGTATCATTGACTTAACCAACTTTTCCATTGGGAGGCCACTAATGATGGTTCCGGTAAAGAGTGCAGGACCGTAAGGTGGCGTGATAAGTCCGATGATTAAGGCAAAACCTAAAACGACCCCAAAATGAACTGGATTAATTCCAACTCGTATAGCAATTGGAAATAATATTGGTGAAAGAATCATTATAGCTGGCAAACTATCCATTACCATTCCCCACATGAGCAGAAAGATTAAGACTAACCCTAATATTATATATTTATTTGTTGTCAAAGCAAGAAGCAAGTCACCAAGCATTTGAGGAATTTGTTCTATAGACAATATATAACCAAAAATATTAGAGGCACCAGCAAGCAAAAGAATACTAGCAGAAATAATTGCAGTATCAGAAAGCAATTTTCTAACCTGAAAAAATTTCAAAGTTTTCAGAGAAAAAACAAATAGAAGAATAATTCCATAAGCAACTGCTACGGCAGAAGCTTCTGTGGGTGTAAACTTTCCACTAAGGATTCCACCTATAATAATAATAGGCATTATTAAAAAAGGAATAGCAGAAATAAATGCTTTAAAAATTTGGAATTTAGTCACTTTAAACGGTGAAATAGGAAAATGACGAATTTTTGCTATAATGAATATAATCATCATCTGCGAACCTCCAACCAAGAGTCCAGGGATGGCTGAACCAAGAAGCAAGGCACCTATGGAAGTCCCTGTAGTAGCTCCAATTAAAACCATCATGATACTGGGAGGAATAAGAGGACCTTGTATTGATGATGAAATAGTCAAGGCTGTACTGAAATCTCGTTTATAGCCACCCTTCTCCATCATATCAATTTCCATGATTCCAAGCCCAGCAACATCAGCTATTGCTGATCCAGAACAACCTCCAAAAAGCATACTTGCCAAAACGTTAACATATGCCAACCCACCTTGAAATCGCCCCACCATTGCATTCGTAAAATTCAATAACTTTTCTGTTGTTCCTGACAGTACCATAAGATTGGCAGCCATAGTAAAAAAAGGAATTGCCATCAATGTGAAAGAATCAATCCCAGTAAACAATCTAAGGGACAATAGGTCCAGAGGCTTCCCGCTAGCCAATAAATAAGAAGCACTACTGAGAATCATTGAAAAAGAAAGTGGAATACCCAAAAACATTCCAACTACAAAAATTACCAACATAATAAATAAACTGATTGACATATCTCTACCTCCGATATTGTACTAAATAGACTCTATAAAAGTTCACGCTAAATACTTTTTCAAACTTATGATTTTCGCTTTCAAATCAAATAAAATCTGAATAATCATACAAATACAACCAAAAGGGATTGAGAAATATACCCAGGAATATCTCACACGTAGTGCTGCAGAATATCCTACAGGGCCACTAGTCATCATACTAATACCACTGATAATCACAAAAATTAGCACTGTTATCAAAATAATATCAATACATAACTTCCAGATAGCCAGAACCTTTTCCGGCCATTTTTCTATGATAAATGTCAACGCAGGGTGTTTCCCTTCCTTAAAAGCAAGGACACTGCCGAAGAACACCATATATATCATAAGGAATCGCGATAATTCATCACACCAAAATAATGGAGACGCCAATATATATCTTGTTATCACCCCAAGCATTACAACAACAAACATAGCCAACAATAATATATTTGTAATCCCGTAAATTATTCTGATGAATAGATTTTGCTTTTCAAATTCTTTCATATTCATACCTTTAAAAATTAGTGGAATAAAACATATAACATTGTTACTGTATCATTCCACCAATAATTGTTCACATCTTTTGTATTACATCAAAGCCTCAGCCTGAAGTTGTCTATCAGTTTTATCAACTGCATTATAAAAATTACTAACAAAATCCTTTCCATATTTCTGTTCCATCCAAGCACGTACAGCAGGTACTGAAGCTTGTACAAAAGCTTCTCTTTCTTGCTCGTTAGGTACATAAATATTAACATTCTTTGTTTTCAAAGTCTGCATTCCCACAACATCAAGTATTTGACCAACTCCATTGTAAGCAAGGACAGCATTACGATCAGCTTCATAAACAGCAATCTTCAAGTCATCTGGCAAAGCTTGATACCAAGCATCATTTATCAAAGTTGCACCTATTCCTAAAACATGTTGGGTTACAGTCACGTATTTTTGAACTTCATAAAACTTCTGGGCTACAATATTTTGTATGGTATTTTCTTCACCATCAATCACATTCGTCTGAAGGCTGGTATAGAGTTCAGCAAACGGAATGGGAGTTGCAGATGCACCAAAAGCCTCAATCATTTTCATATGAGGAACGATTTGCATGGTTCGTATCTTCATACCTTTCATGTCCGCAGGAGAATGAATCGGACGTTTATTATTTGTCATGTTTCGAAAACCAAAGGGTGTAACATCCAATAATCTGATTCCAGTCGCTTTTCTACATTCTTCGGCAAGTTTAATCATAAAAGGTGAATTTTTCACATCAAGAAATCTTCTCCCCTCTTCACGAGTCTTGAATATATATGGTGCATCAAGAATTCCAAGTTTGGGGAAATAAAGGGAAGCTAGAACTCCAGAACTTATATTACAAGCTTCTATTGTTCCCTTGGCAACCTGTTCAGTTGAAGAATTTTGGTCTCCTAATTGAGCTGCAGGGTAAAGTTCAACTTTAATTCTTCCAGCTGACAATCTTTCAAGATCATTCTTGAATACATTTGCATATGCACTTGTTGATTGTCTAAGAGGATCGGCAGGGTCTGACCAACTGAACCTAAGCAAATACTCAGCTTTTGGTTTGGCAGTAGGCACTGCAACTGGTGTATTTAATGTAACAGGATCTACAACGGACTGTTTTTCATCATTACCATTAGCAAAAAGAGGCACTAACAATGTAATCAACATAAAGCAAATTACCCAACTTCTTTTTCTCATATTTTTCTCCTTTTATTCCTCATATCATTTTGGACATGATATAATTACCACTAATATTCCTCATATCATTTTGGACATGAAAGAATTCCACTATCTCTAATAAAAATTTTAGCACTGATCGATCAAACACTTCCGAATGGTCTTTATCAATTCCTTATCGGTAATATGCAAATGTCGTGAAAGATAATCAATGATACTATCAAGATTCGATTCGGTAAAGTTTATTCCAAGGTCAGCGAAACATACAGGAGCGCCAATTGAAGTTGCATAAGACTTGAAAGCATTAATTTCTTCCTTCTCTCTTCCGTTCAATTGCATTTGTGCAGGAATTCCACACCCAACAATTTCTCCATGAAAAAAATTCTTACGTTGCGACTTGAATAAAGTAGTAACACAATCATACATCGCATGTGCAAGTGCTAACTGCTTTCCTCCACTTGCAAGATTTGATACCAAACCAGTCAAAATAATGCTTAGGCAGATAACTTCTTCAAGGTTTTTATCACTTTTTTTTCGTTTTACTGACTCAATGGCAGCAGGTCCCTGTTCTATCAAGGCTTTCCAGGTAAACTCAGATACAGCATACCCCATAGAGAATAAAATATTCTTCTCAATGTCTACTTCGTTTTTCAAAGAGAAATAGACCTCGGGCCTTTTAGCTAAAGCATCAATAATGCCAGATGCTAACAACCGTTCCGGTGCATTGGCAATAACATCTGTATCAATGATAACTGTTGGAACTTCACCTTTTATGAACGAAGGGCCTAAACAAGATCCAGTATCATCATAAATAACACAGAGAGGTACCGTTGATGCACAAGTTGAAGCCACCGAAGGAACAGTGATACATGGAATATCAAGTTTATTTGCAGCCCACTTTGAAGCATCAACACAAGAACCTCCACCAATTCCAACAATTACTTCAGCTGAAAATAATCTGGCTTGCTCTGCAATTTTACAGGCAGTAGAATCAGTACAATATCCACTAAAATGCATGTATTCAAATTGACAACCACTGCCAAAAAAACTCGCTACAACAGGTTTTTCAAGGTTTTTCCAAGTTTTTGTTCCAGCTACAACAAGAACTTTTTTTCCAAATTTTTCTGCCTCAGAACCAATCATGGTCAAAGCACCGGAAGCAATAAAAACATTTCCTGCTCCCAACAAAACCGACTTTCTGTCAATCATTCTTACTCCTTTTAGCCAATTAAATTCACAGACTTCTATGAACCTATATCTTTCCTGCTTTTCTTAATTCCAATTTCATTACTTCTAATTCTTCTTTAGTAGGTGGCACTAATGGAAGTCTTGATTCTCCCAAATCAATACCAGTAATCATAGAAATTGCATGACGCATAATAGGGTTTGGTAAAATTCTTCCATTCTGTCCTGCGGCTTTACACACTCTATACATTGGAATAAAATGTTTTTTTGCTTCATCTGGATTGCCTTTTTGATATGAATCAAAAATTGCACGAATTTCATCACCAAAAATATGAGCATTTCCACTAACTACCCCCATAGCACCCTGAATGATAGTAGGAAGTAACATAATATCATCACCATTATAAACCAAGAAATCAGGATCAATATCTTTTGTTATCAAGAAGAAATCGGTAATCTGAGTTGGATTAATTCCAGCTTCATCTTTAACTCCAATAATATTCTTAATAGATGCAAGTCTACCTACAGTTTCTGGTTCCAAATTAATACCAACAAAAATCGGTATGTTATAAAGAATTACATCACATGATGTACTTTCTGCAACTTTTTTAAAGTGCTGATAAACACCTTCTTGAGTAGGCTTATTATAGAAAGGTACAACTACCATAACTGTATCATAACCAATTTCTTCAGCTTCTTTAGTTAAAGCAATAGTTTCACAAGTTGAAGCACAACCAACTCCAGCAATAACAGGAACTCTCCCTTCAGCTGTTTCAAAAGCTACTTTCATTAATTTTACTCTTTCGGCAAAAGTAAGTAATGAAGCCTCTCCTGTTGTACCTGTAACAATTAATGAATCACAACATTTGTGAGAAATAAGATACTCTACTAATTTTGCATAAGTCTCGTAATTTACTTCTTCATTCTTTTTGTAAGGCGTAATCATTGGAATCAAAATTTTTCCAAATTTTTCTCTTTTAGTCATTGTTTTCTCCTTAATTTATTGACTGTTGTCAGACAATTTTATTATTTTAAATATAATTTTCAAACTAAAAATACAGCAATAGTTAACTATTTGAAAAATATTAATTAAAATTGTCCATTGACAGACAATAGATTAACATAGAGATTTTGATTTGTCAATTTTTAATTTAACTTTTTTCATAACCCAAAAATTATTGAATTGCAAAGGTAACTACATTTATTTATTTTTCTTTTGTTTCAGTTAATATTACAAACTAGCTAGTTACATTTAGTATAGCAAACTGATTTCTGCTTAAATAAGTTTATTCTAAATATAAGATTTATATATTACCACATACACTTAATACTTTAAAGTAAAAGTTTCCCATTTTTTAGGACTATAGAATCTGTTCTAAAAGCATAGTATTTCGACCAATTCACAAATTTTATAATGGAATAATGCTCATATTTTTTGTTTATCTCAGCAATAGCCCCATTTTGGGCTATTTTATTGTCATTTTCTTATACTAAAAGTTACAAAATTATATAAGATAATTCTTGATATATAGTCCAGTTTATTATATACGTTAATTTCCCTAATTTCGCTCAGTTCTAATACCAAAATCCCTAATATTAGCTATTATAACCTATTTTTATCATACCTATGCAAGTAAGTATTATAAATAACACCTCTTTTGATACTGCACGGCTATAAGTATTTTTTAACATATTATTTTAAAAAATTAAAGATAATTAAAAGGAACTTTAAGTTTTTTAAATACGTTATTGATAATGAGTTATGAGCATCTAATTAGTATAAAAAAAATGGAAAAATGGAAAATTTGAATAGCCTACTGACCGGTAATTAGGAATTTAACGTATATAAAGTGGTCTTTATTTCAAGAACACTTTAATAAAAATATCAAATATCAAATATAATAAAAAATAAAAAATAAAAAATAAAAAATAAAAAACAAAAAAAGAGATGAATCATTATTAGCTCATCTCTTATTAATGTAATTAATGAATATTAATTTTTATTTAGAGATCTTGCTTCTAAGTAATATCTTTTTTCATTAGCCTCTCCCATTGAAAAAGTCTTTCTAGGTAGAGCTT
>NZ_JAENWM010000022.1 GCF_016650035.1 Clostridium sp. | reverse complement strand
TGTCAAGTCGTTAGGAGCTTTTGTCATAGAAATAATGTGCTTATCAAAAAAGCAATTAATAACTAGATAATTATTAGTATTATAGTTATAATTTGACTTAGGAATGCAGTTATATAAAGCTATATTTTGACGCACTACAATCAAACTGGGGATCAAGTGCTACGTGATGTTTGTAAAATTGTTATGGATTCTATTAGAAAAATGGATGTATGTGGAAGGTATGGTGGAGAAGAATTTATCATTGTTTTACCAGATACTGACACAGTCGAGGCCAGTGTAATTGCAGAGAGAGTAAGAGAAAATATTGACGTCGCAAAAATACTAGGTTCAAAAAGAGCGTTAACCGTAAGCATGGGGATTGCTACTTATCCAAACCATGGGAAGTGGAAAAAGGAATTAATAGATAAAGCTGATCAAGCACTATATGTAGCCAAGGAAAATGGAAAAAATAGATGCCAAATTTGGGATGAAAAATTTGTAGGCAAAATGAGGGGGACTAATAAACTCTCGGGAATAATATCAGGAAATTTAGTTCAAGATTCAAGAAATGTACTAACTATGATGGAAATTATAGAAAGTATTAAATTTGAGTCTGATTTAGAAACTCAAATATTTAATGTGCTTGGAAGAATAATTGAAACCACTGAGGCACAAAATGGTATGTTTTTCATTGTGAATGGAAATGAAATTAATGGAAAATTCGCTAGAAGGATTTATAAAGAAAATTGGACGGTGGTTAAAGGCTATAGTGAAGATATAATAAATTCTGTAATTACAGAAAAACAAGGAGTTTGCATAATAGATTGGGATTCTATAATCGACTATGATTTAGTAACTGGAATGCCAAATTGGAATTCCGTTTTGGCTGTTCCTATAATTAAATCAGGAATTGTGAGTGCAATACTTTATTTAACGGTACCTATAAAAATAAAGGAATTTAAATTTGAGGATTTGAATTTTGTAAGCACATTAGGACAGCTTTTGGCGGGAATGTTGTAATAGTAGGGTTATCCCTTTATGAGAGAATATAAAACCTATGTTTTATATTTTTTCTTCGTTTATGGTATAATTAGAAGATTATAAAATTAAAAGAACTAGGGAGACAATATGTTGAAGGAAGATATGATATTACAAATATTTAATGAAGGAACCAGTGGAAAAAAACATGCCAGTGGTCAAAGGGTACTTAATAATGACCTAGTTTCTTCCATGGATATTACCAGTGAAGATAAATTAATATGTATAGAAGGCAATGTAATTTCAGAGAAACTTTTCAATGAATATCACACTAAAATTGAAATGGATACAGAGAGGGGAAGTATTTTTTCAACTTTCTGCAGTTGTGCTGATTTTGAAAATAACGAATTTAGAAAAGAAAATTATTGCTGCAAACATTTAGTTGCTACCTTTTATAGTGCGTTAGAAGAGTTAGCTAAGCATCCCCTTCTTAGAGAAGATGATGTATCTTTTAAAGATATATCTAAGACTAAAAAGAATGTATTATCTATGCTTTTAGGCGATGAAAAATATAAGGATGAAATTAAAATAGAAGTATACATAAATAAAAATCAATGGACTAGTAATCTTACAGCAGAGTTTAAAATAGGATTAAGCTCTATGGCTTCTAGTAATATTTACATTATAAAGGATATTAATCACTTTTTATTAGGGTATTACAATAATTTTGCTGTAAACTATAGCAAAAATTTTACTTTTAATATAGGAAATCAAAAAATGAGCACAGTAGATAAAAGACTTATTGATTTTATAGGGATGTTAAAAACCATGGAAGGCAAGCGAAGGCACGTTAATAGAAATGAAGACCGATATATAGACGGGAAAAGCATTAATATTCCCGAATTTTTAACTAGAGAATTTTTTGAGATTATAACTAAGCATAGGGTATATTTAAATGAAGGTTTTTTTTCAAGACCTGTGGATACAGAAATTTTGCATGAAGCTCCAGCTCTGGATTTTGATTTGAAGATAATAAAGGATAATTATGTACTTAAATCAATAAACGGAATGCCAGTGTCACTTGGAACCAAAAATGATGTTTTATTGTATGGGAGTACTATATATCTTCCAGATTATGAGTTTTGTTATAAGCTAAGTCCTTATCTTCAAGTTTTTAATGAGGCAAGGGTAGTAACTATGACAAGCATTGAGGAGGAGAACATATTAAGAAGGCTTATCCCGGATCTTAATTTTCTATCTCCAAGTGTCCTATTATCTAAGTCTATTAAAGATAAAATAATAATGGCCAAGTGTGAATTTAGGTTCTATTTTGATCAAGAAGGGAAAGTTATTACTCTAATCATAAAGGTGAAATATGGAACTTTTGAGTTTAATATTTTTGAAGACTGTAGTGAAAAAATAGTCTATAGGGATTCTAAAAGGGAAGCTCAAGTTATTTCAATTTTAAAGGCCTTAGGCTTTGAGCAAATAAAAAATAAATTTTATTTTTCAAAATCAGAGGATCGTATTTTTAAATTTTTTAAAAGAGATGTTTTCAGGCTCCAAGAAATAGGAGAGGTATATTATTCCCAGAACTTTAAAGGTATAAAAACTTTAGGGGCGTCAGGTATAAGTGGTAATATTAAAAGTGGGAAATATAATTATTTTGAAATGGACTTCAAAATAGGCGATATTGAGCCGCTGGAAACTACCAATATACTAAGAGCATTTAGAAATAGCCTCAAATATTATAAACTTAAAAATGGTGAATATCTAGATTTAGAGGAATTAGAGCTTAATAAATTTTTGAAGCTTTTAGATGTTATAGCTCCTTCTCGTAGTGAAAATAATCATATTGAAATTTCGAAAAATAAGGGCGTTTTTCTAAATAGTTATCTAGAGGAAAATAATATTAGATATATAAAAGGGAAAAAAGAGTTGAAAGAAGTAAAAGATAAGCTTAAAAATATAGAGAAGTTAAACTTTAAACAGCCAGATTCATTTAAGGGTGAATTAAGAGAGTATCAAAAGATTGGATTTAATTGGTTTAAAACTTTAGAGTATTTAGGGTTTGGTGGGATTTTAGGAGATGAGATGGGTCTTGGTAAAACTATTCAAGCCATTACTTTGATATTATCAAACGATGGAAGTAAGACTTTGATTGTAGCACCTACCTCTCTGATATATAACTGGATAAGTGAGTTTGAAAAGTTTGGACCTAGCTTAAAGGTTATAGCAGCTAATGGTTCAAAGGATATGCGAGAGGGAGTAATAACTAACATAGATAGTTACGATGTAATTATAACTACATATAACTTATTAAAAAGGGATTTAGAAAGTTACAATAAATTGGAGTTTGATTATTGCATATTAGACGAAGCACAAAACATTAAAAATGCAAATTCACAAAATGCAGTAGCTGTAAAGGAAATAAAGGCGAAGTCAAGGTTTGCACTATCTGGTACTCCAATAGAAAATTCACTTATGGATTTATGGTCAATATTTGATTTTATAATGCCAGGCTACCTATATGATGAAAAGATATTTAGTGTAAGGTATCATAAAAAGCTTAAGGAGTGTCCGGAAATATTAGAGGATTTAAATAGGCTAATAAAACCTTTTATCCTAAGACGGAGAAAAAAAGATGTATTAAAAGAATTACCCGATAAAATAGAAAAAACACTGTGGGTGAGTCTAGAGCAGGAACAAAAAAAAGTTTATAAAACCTATGCAAACCATGCAATGGAGCTTATTAAAAAAAAGGTGCAAAGTGATGAGTTTAAAAATAGTAAGATAGAAGTACTTTCCTATATAACAAAGCTAAGACAATTATGCCTTGATCCCACAGTTCTTATGAATGATTACGGTGGTGGTAGTGCGAAAATGGAAGCTCTAGTGGAACTGCTCCAAAATAGTATAGAGGAGGGACATAGAATACTTGTTTTCTCTCAATTTACTACTGTTCTTAAGAATATACAAAAAAGACTTATAGTGGAACAGATACAATTTAGTTACCTTGATGGTTCGGTTTCTTCAGAAAAAAGAATGAACTTAGTGAAAGTATTTAATGATGGCGAAAGCTCTGTATTTTTAATAAGTTTAAAAGCTGGAGGTACTGGTCTTAACTTAACTTCGGCAGATGTAGTAATTCATTTTGACCCTTGGTGGAACCCGGCGGTGGAAGAGCAGGCCACAGATAGGGCTCATAGAATAGGTCAAAAGAAGGTGGTGGAGGTTATAAAAATTATAGCTAAAGGCACCATTGAGGAAAAAATTCTTTCACTACAAGAGGATAAGAAAAAGCTTATATCAGAGCTTATGGGAGATGAACTTTCTGGTGGTAAAGGGTTCGCTGCAATGAGTGATGAGGAAATATTTGGATTATTTGAATTGAAAGAATAATTATGTATAAATTAAATACCAAATGCTCACAATAAACTGAGGTGAGATTATGGCTGTAAATAATAATGTAAAAGAAATGAATAAATTCTTAAAAGGTATACATATGGGAGGTACTACATTTAAAGATTATCTGCGTAAAGCTAAAAGTGTGGAGCTTAAAAATGAGTTGGTTCAGATTATAGAATCCTTTAAAAGACATGAAGAGGCAATTACTAGTAGAATAGAAAAGCTAGGAGGTAACGCGGCAGATACCCTTGGAGTAATGGGTACTATGGCAGATTTCTTCGAGAAAATTGTGCTTATACCTGTAAATACTGATTTGGAAGTGTGTGAGCACGCTATAAAAGCTATGGAGATGGGAATAAAGCAAGGTAAAAAATTTATAGATGAGAATAGTGCCTTGGACCCTAGCTTAATGAAAGAAGTAGAAGCTGTTGTAGCCGATTATGACAATCATTTAAGAAAAATACAAGAAATGAAAAAAACATGTGAATAATAAAATGCTTCCACCTTATAAGTGGGGGCATTTTACTATTTAAAGATATTATAGAAAATATTATTATTATATGGTTGAAGGTGATTCGTTAATATCTATGTTAATATTTTTTAATATTGTATAGTGACATTTGTACCATTCATTTTTAGGAGCTATTCTATATGCTTTTTCTGCATATATTAAGGCACTTATGTTTTTATTCATATCCACATATATTTCAGACTTTCCATAATAGGCAACACTTTTAGTGCTGTCCACTTCAATGGCTTTATTATATACTTCAAGAGCTTCTTTTTTATTACCTAGAGACCTTAGCGAGCTAGCTTTACCACATAGTGCATCATAAAGATTAGGATTTAGTTTTAAACAAATATCAAAACAGTCTAAAGCTTTTTCGAAATCATTGAGCAGACCTAAAAATTCCGCTTTTTTTAAATATATGGTTATATTTTCACCCTGGAGTTCAAGAAGTTTCTCACAATAGTATATGCATCTATCAAAATCTCCAGTTAAATCGTGTATATCAATTAATTTCCAGTAACCTTTTGGATCATAAGGAGCTAGTTCTATGTATTTATTTATGCATTTTTCAGCTTCAAAGGCTTCGCACATTTCAATAAGAGCTTGAGCTTTTACAAGATAAGTTTCGGCATACTCATTATCTAACAAAATGGCTTTATTGAATTCCTTAAATGCCTTTTCAGTTTCTCCATCATTAAAAAGTCCTTTTCCTCTTTCTATGTACTCTCTAACTAAGATCTCATCATTTTTTAAATTAAAACTATTTTCCATTAAATTACTCCCTTCATTACAAACTTATATATTATAATTATTGACACAAAATAAAACCCTATTCATATGAAATAGGATTTTGCTTGATATTTATTTTCATGTGTTTTATAATATTTTTAGGTAAGTTTACAGAAAAATCAGAAATACACTATTTTATTTTAAGGGGGAGACGATATGGACAAAGTTGTAAAGTGCTCAATAATAGTTTGTGATGATTTTAATGCGGTGCTGATTGCAAACAGGGGTAAAAGTAAAAAGAGTTTACAAAAGGTGTGGAGCATTTTTAGTAGTGATATAAAAGGCAAGGGGACTGTTGAGAAAAGTATTAGTAAAGCAATAGATAAAGATTTGAAATGTAATATATTTGATATAACTTCATTTAAAGAATATGCTTTTGATAGTGAAAGTGGAGATACTTTAAAGGTCTATACTGGTAAGGTAAAAGAGTATTTAACTCCTCATAAAGACATACAATCCATTAAATGGATTACAAAAAGCAAAGTGGATATGTATGAGTTTTCTAGTGAGGATAAAGAAATAATATTAGATTTCTTCAAAAGTAGAGAATAATTAGATAAGCAAAGCTAATGTGAATTACTAACTTGCCACTTGTGCAGCGCAAGGCACCAGTAAACAGACAACATTGATAAGAGTTTAGAATGGAGGGTTTTTATGATAATAAATTGGCTTAGTGGGTTTGATACTATAATTCAAGCCCTTATTGCAACACTATTTACTTGGGGTGTAACAGCACTCGGAGCATCATTAGTATTTTTCTTTAAAGAGATAAATAGAAAGGTTTTAAATGGGATGCTTGGGTTTGCAGCAGGAGTTATGATTGCCGCTAGTTTTTGGTCTCTACTGGCACCTGCTATAGAAATGGCAGAGCAAACAAGTACGCCGGCGTGGATACCTGCAGCAGTAGGATTTTTAGCAGGCGGAACTTTTCTTTTAGCAGTAGATAAAATTTTACCGCATTTACATCTTAATCAACCAATAGAGCAAGCGGAAGGAATTAAAACTAGTTGGCAAAGAAGTGTATTACTAGTATCCGCTATAACACTACACAACATACCAGAAGGACTTGCAGTTGGAGTTGCTTTTGGAGCAGTAGCGGCGGGACTACCTTCAGCATCACTTGCGGGAGCTGTTGCACTGGCAATTGGAATTGGTATTCAAAACTTTCCAGAAGGAGCTGCCGTTTCTATACCACTCAGGCGAGAGGGGTTCTCTCGCTCTAAAAGTTTTATATATGGTCAGGCATCAGGCATAGTAGAACCTATAGCTGGAGTCATAGGAGCATTTGCAGTAATAGCTATGAAACCTATTCTTCCCTATGCATTATCTTTTGCAGCAGGAGCTATGATTTTTGTAGTTGTTGAAGAATTAATACCGGAATCACAACAGGATTCAAAAACAGATATTTCAACAATTGGTGCTATGCTAGGTTTTGCAATTATGATGATATTAGATGTAGCTTTGGGGTAATATTTATAGAAAATATTATAAAATTACTAGATCTAGAGGACAAAATAATGTTAAACAAAGGAGGATACATGGACAAATTTACCGGGAAACGCGATTCTATAATAAAACTTGGTAGTATCTTTACAATATCTGTATTATTAGCCATTGTGAGTTATCTGTATATTGATAATGTTGCACTCGAAATAATAATGATGGTGATTTTTATTTTATCTGCTTTTAATACTTATAAGGGGCTAATACTCTCCATAACAGTGGATAATCAAAAAATCAAAATATACAAACCCTTTGGAATCAAAACTATAAAATTTGATAATATTGCTTTTTGCGCAGTCCATGGAATTGACGATGACACTACATTACTATATGCATTTACAAGAAAGAAAGGTATCAAGGTGGAGGGGGTAAGTGGTATAAAATCTAGAAAATCCTTTAACGAAATTGTTAGAATTATCTCTGACGATGAGGGAGATACAGATTTAAACATAAATTTCAATATGGCGTCTAAGGTTCTAATTTCTTTTGTTGAGAATGGAGATGCATTAAGGGATAAAATACTTGCTAAGGTAAATGAAAGGCATAAAAAAATTATATAAAAAAATCCTTGTTGGAATTTCAACAAGGATTTTTTATAACTATTTTTTTGAACCAGTATATTCTGGAGCTGATGGATCATCTTCAAGTTTCATCATTGTAATTCCTGTATATCCAAAGAAGATGGATACAAAGGGATTAACAAGATTTAAGAAGCAGTAAGGAAGATATGAAATCGTTGCAATTCCAAGGGAGGTGGACATAAATGCTCCACATGTGTTCCATGGAACAAGTGGAGAAGTTATTGTACCAGCATCTTCAAGACATCTTGAAAGATTCCTAGGAGCGAGACCTCTTTTGTGGAACTCTTCCTTGTACATTTTTCCGGGAAGCACGATTGAAAGATATTGATCACCAGCTAGTATATTTGCAAATATTGCTGTAAAAACTGTAGCTGTTACGAGTGAACCTGTACTCTTTGCATATCTAAGTACTCTCTTTGCAAGAGTCTCAAGCATTCCAGTTTTCTCAAGTACACCCCCAAAAGAAAGTGCTGCTATTATTAAAGATATTGTCCACATCATGCTTTGATATCCACCTCTAGTAAGAAGATCATCTAAAAGCACATTTCCAGTTTTGGATACAATACCGTCCTGCATTGCCAGTGTTACATCAGCGAAGCTAGCACCTTGAGTAGCGATAGCAGCAATGCCACCAAGTATTACACCTATAAATAAACCTGGAATAGCAGGTACTTTTTTAGCAACTAAAACTATAACAATAATAGGTACCAATAGTAAAACTGGGTTTATTGTAAAGGTTTGGCTCATTAGATCTGTGATTGCATCTATTTTAGATGAATCAAGTGTTTTTCCGGCAAATCTAAACCCAAGTATTGCATAGCCAATTAAAGCAATTGTCAAACTGACTCCTGTTGTATATACCATATGTTTAATATGGTCAAATAAATTTGCGCCAGCCATAGCAGGCGCTAGATTTGTAGTATCTGATAGTGGAGACATTTTATCACCAAAATATGCTCCGGAAATTATTGCACCTGCTGCCATTGGTGCTGGTATTTGAAGACCTGCAGCAACACCCATTAGTGCTATACCTACAGTGCCTGCTGTAGTCCATGAACTGCCTGTAGATATTGAAACAACAGCACAAAGCAAACATGTTGCAACTAAGAATATTGATGGGCTTAGTATTTGTAATCCATAATAAATAAGTGTAGGCACAATTCCACCAAGAATCCATGTACCTATAATCATACCTATAATTGCTAGAATAAGTATTGCTTGCATAGTTCCAGAAATACTACCTATAATTCCATCTTCAATATCTTTCCAAGAGTATCCAAGTCTAGTTATAGCAACTATAGTAGCTATAACTGTTCCAAAAATTAATGAAACATGGACTGACTGCTCAACCTTGAAATAAGGTAACACAGAATACATTAGAAGTGCTATAGTACCAACTATCGGTATTAAAGCCTCCCATAATTTTGCTTCTCTAGGCTTTTTTACTTTTGAAGCCATTTATAATTCCTCCTCTATGTTATAGTATTTCGAAAAACTTAAAGGTTTACATGAATATTATAAATTTATAATTAATTTAAAATTCATATAATGTGTAAGTGATATTATACAGATTTTTCAGAAAAAAAGCAATAAAATATATTAACTTACCATTTTTTTGACATTTTCCGTGTTGGTGCACTAGATTTTAATTTTGTTCATTTTGTAAGCGAAATTATATCGATTTCATCTTGTTATTTTTTTATCACATATGATATGATGAGCTTGTTCAAGATATAAAACATTAATAAAAAAATAATAACGACGGGGGTATTCAAATGAAAATCAAAGCAATATTATTAACATTAGCTCTAGGTGCTACATTATTAGTAGGATGTGGTGCTAATAATGAACCAGCAAAAACTGAAGAAACAACAATAACTGAAGAAACAACAGCAGCAGTGGCTGACGTAGTAACAACAGCATCAATTGTAGATACTGAAGCAGCTTTTGAAAGTGCTATAAGCGCTGAAGGTACTTGGATCATTGCAACACTAAAGGATTTAACTTTTGACAAAGAGCTTGTAGTTGATGGAGATTTTAAAAATGGTAAAACAGATGAAAAAGATGAAACTATAGAACTTATGCAACGTAAGATAGGTCTATACACACAAGATGAAGATCGTAACGTAACTAATAGATTCACTTTGACTGCACCAAAATTAACTTTTAAAAGTGTTATGGGAAGTATAGAACATGGAATTTTCATAGGTGACCTTTATGTTTCAGCAAATGACTTTAAGTTAAAAGATGCTAAAGTAGACGGAAATGTATATTTCACTACTGAAGAAGCCCAATCTACATTTACAATGGATGAAACAAGTGAAGTAACTGGAGTTAAAGAATTAAAGAAATAAATTATACTGTGTGCTTGCAAAAGTAGACAACCTAAAAAAAACAGCCAACCCTTGTGGATTGGCTGTTTTTTAGTGCCACCCACGTGGGTGGCACTAATGGTATAATAGACTGACGAAAATATGTTTTAGATAGAAAGGTAAATGATAATGATAAAGTTTAAAAAATTAGGAATCAACGACGATATTCTGGATATACTTAAAATTCAAGGAATAAATGAGCCAACTCCGATTCAAGAGCAAAGTATCGAATTAATAAAAGCAGGAAAAGATGTTATAGCAGAGGCACAAACAGGCACAGGTAAGACACTGGCATTTCTACTGCCAATGTTTAATAATATGTCCCCTGATATAAATACAATTCAAGGATTAATAGTTACACCTACAAGAGAACTTGCAATACAAATAACAACAGAAGCTAAGAAGCTTGTAGGGGATAAAAAAATAAATATTTTGGCTGCCTATGGTGGAAAAGATATAGGTGTGCAGCTTAAAAAACTAAAGGGAAATATTCATCTGGTTATTGCAACGCCAGGTAGACTTCTTGACCATCTTAGTCGTGGAACGGTTGTACTGGATAATTTGAAGACCTTAGTATTAGATGAGGCAGATCAAATGCTTCTTATGGGATTTAAGAACGATATTGAAGCTATCATATCGAAAACACCAAAAAGTAGGCAAACATTATGTTTTTCAGCAACTATGAGCTCAGATGTTAAAAAACTTGCTTACAAGTTTATGAACGACCCTAAAGAGATAATTATAAAGAAAGAACAAACAACCCTTAAAAATATAAAACAATTTTTGATAGAAACCACTGATAGAAGAAAACAAGAAGATTTATGCAAGGTTTTAGATGAAGGAAACCCCTTTATGGCAATAATTTTTTGTAGAACTAAAAGAAGAGTCGATGATCTTGAGATGGCTCTTTATAAAAAAGGATATAACTGTAAAAAGTTACATTCTGATATAACACAATCGAAACGAGAAAAAATAATGAAAGAATTTAAAAACTGTGACATTCAGTATTTAATTGCCACGGATGTAGCGGCTAGAGGACTTGATATAAACGGCGTGAGTCATGTTTATAACTATGATATACCTGAAAGCGCTGAAGGCTATATACACCGTATAGGAAGAACTGGAAGAGCGGGCGAAGAGGGATACACATATTTATTTGCAGCCCCTAAGGATAAGTTTATTTTGGATTCTATAGAGAAGAAAATAAAATGTCAGATTCCTAGGAAAATTTTGTAGTTGATTTACAAATATTAAAGTACTTAAAGATGGTTTAAATAACCACCTTAAGTACTTTTTTATTTTTATGTTATAATTTTCATTTTTACAATACGATTTCTACTGGTGCTTTGTATAGTGAATTTCGTATCATTATAATTTATGGTTTCACCAGTCTTTGGAAGTCTCCCAAGTAATCCTGTAACAAAACCACCTATGGAGTCAAAGTCCTCTGATTCTATGTTGAGGCCTATCATTTCATTAACCATGCTTATTTTAGTATCACCATCAACAATGTATTCATCCTCTTTAATGACTTCAATTTTATCTTCATCATCATCATATTCATCTTCTAAATCTCCAACAATTTCTTCCACTAAATCCTCGATAGTAACAATACCAGAAGTACCGCCATATTCATCTAATAAAATAGCTATAGGCACTCGCTTTGCTCGCATATCTGCAAATAAATCAACAGTGCTTTTAAACTCATAGGTAAAGTACGGAACACGCATATGCTTTTCTATGCTGAACTCTTCTTTTCCATCTTCAAAGAAAATTAAATCTTTAATATATAAAACTCCAATAATATTATCAACGGTCTCTTCATATATAGGTAATCTAGAAAATTGCTCTTCCCTAAAAATATTTATGAGTTCTTGATAAGTTGAGGTTATATTTGCTACAATCATATCAGTTCGTGGAGTCATAACATCCTTTGCTTGCGAATCTCCAAACTCAAATACATTATAAATCATTTGTTTTTCTTCGCCTTCTAAAACACCTTCCTCATGACTTACACTAACCATTGTTTTTAATTCTTCTTCAGTAATAAAAGGTTTTACCTTATCAATTTCGCCACCAAGTATCTTAATAATTGTATTTGTTATATAAATTAACACTGTGATAAGTGGATTTAAAACAAATGTAATTACACTTATTGGGCCAGCAATTTTTAGAGATATTTTTTCGGAATTTTGTGCAGCTAGTGACTTCGGTGTTATTTCTGCAAAGATCAACACAAGAACTGTCATTGCAATTGTTGCAATACCTACTCCAGAGTCTCCATAAAGGTTAATTGCTAGTGAAGTTGCTAGTGCAGAAGCACCAATATTTGAAATATTATTTCCTACCAAAATAGAACCTAAAAGTTTACTTGGATTTTTAATTAATTTATTAATTCGTTCAGCACCTTTAGTTTCAGAATCTACCATATGTCGTAACCTGATTTTGCTTAAACTCATTAAAGCAGTTTCAGAGGCAGAGAAAAAGGCAGAAAGCATTAATAAAATAACTAAAGATATAATTTGCCACGCATCGGGGTCCATACTGTGTTCACACTCCTTAAGATTTAACTAACAAGATTATACCATGAATTAAGAAATATTTGTATCGATTTAGCATTAATGTTTTAACAATTGTTTTATATTGGATATAAAAAAATCAAGAGTAAGTAATTCAAAATCCCAATTTTTTTGTCTGTTTCCAACAATACTATAATGTATTATTTATCTACAATATTAAATATATGTAACAATGTGTACTATTTTGTTGGTATATATATATATTACATATAATATGGTATTATATATTGTAAGCATTTAGTTTGAAATGATACTATAAACAAAATTAATAAAGGAGTTAATTCATGAAAGAAATTAAGTGTAGTAGAAGTAAAATATTTATTTTACTATCAATAACTTTAATTATACTTTTGGTAATAATTAAAGGAAGTAGTGAAGTTAGTCATACAGAAAAAAATATACCAATGGCTGTTAAAGGGGTATTAGACTTAAGAGATTGGGATTTCGAAAAAGATGGTATGATAAAACTTAATGGAGAGTGGGAGTTTTATGATAATGAGTTGTATATGCCTAGTGATTTTCAAAGTGATTCTGAGATAGCTGTAAGGAATGAAAAGCTACCAGGTGTTTTTGGACATCAGGGATATTGTACATATAGATTGAAGGTGCTTATGAATAATAACGAGGACCTTTACTCTGTGAAAGCAGATTATATTCAAGGTGCATTCGAACTTCTTGCTGACGATAGATTAATAGCCTCTGTTGGACAGGTGGGTAAAACAAAAGAAGAAATGGTGCGACAACGAACTCCAGCTATAGGTTCCTTTTATGTAGAAAATGGACAAGGTTACTTATTACTTAGAATCAGTAATTTCTACAATCAATATGCATATATAGATACATTAGTGTTAGGTGGGTCTTCCGAAATTACAGCAATGAGAGAGAATAAGCTGGCATTGGATTTATTCATAATTGGATGTACCATTATGGCTGCTATATATAGTTTTGGTGTATTTATTAATAGAAGAAAAGATAAGGCTCAATTATATTTTGCGATGATTTGTGTAATCATTGCCATTAGAACATTACTTGTCGGCGAAGGCTTCATTATTTCATTGTTACCTAACTTTGATTATGATTTTTTTACGAAATTAAAAATCTGGACATTTTACTCGTACATCCCTTTTATAATTTTATTTATATATTATTCATACAAAAAAACACTTTCAATTAAATTTATAAAAACATCCAATTATTTAGCGTTGTTATATACTTTAATTGTAATTTTCCTTCCTATTAAATACTATATATATTATTTAGCGCCATTTGAGATATTTGCGCTTATGTCACTTTTTTATATGATGTACAAACTTTCAAAAATATATATATACAAGAAAGAAACTGACTATATAATTCTGGTAGGGCTTTTTGCGCTAATTATTACGAGAATTAACGATATATTGTATGAATACAGTATAATAATTACAGGTTCTTTTGCATCACTAGGGATATTGGTATTTATTATTGTCAATTACTATGTTTTAGCAAAAAGGCAAGCAAACGAACTTTCAAGAGTTGAGAATATTAGTGCTAAACTAGAATCATTAGACCACTTAAAAGATGATTTCCTTGCTATGACATCTCATGAGTTAAAAACTCCACTTAATGGGATTATTGGATTAACTGAAGGAATAGTAAATAATAAAAATTCTAATTTAGATGAAGAACTTAGAGAGGACCTGCTTTTAGTGAACTCAAGTGCTAAAAGATTATCTAACTTGGTTAATGATATGATGACATTCTCTAAGCTTAAAAACAACAAAATATTATTACATAGGAAACCTGTTAATATAAGAAATGTGGTAGAAATGGTAATGAAATTCAGTCAAATATCACTAAATAATAAAAATGTTACCTTTTCAAATACAATTGACATAAATACACCCTGTGTATTTGGTGATGAAGATAGGATACAGCAAATTTTATACAATTTACTCAGCAATGCTATAAAATTCACGCATAGTGGACAAATAACATTATCATACGCTGTAAAAAACTCTTTTGTATGTATTTATGTAACAGATACAGGGATAGGGATTCCAAAGCAAAAGCTCAATGATATTTTCACCAGATATGAGCAGGCAGAGGGTATTTCAGAAAAGTATGGTGGTACTGGGGTAGGTCTTTATGTAACTAAAGAACTTATTGAAATACAGGGTGGAAGTATAAAGGTTTCTTCAGTCATGGGACAAGGAAGTGAATTTGTGTTTACTCTTCCAATATGCAAAAGCGAACAGCTAAAGAGTTCCCCTAGCAAGAATATATATAAAAAAATTAATAAAGATGCTGAAGAAATATTAGCTGAGAGTTTAAGTACTATAGAGTTAAAACCTAGTAAACTAACTATATCCAAGGATAGTTTAAAGAAAATCATTAGTGAAAACATAAATTCGAGTAGCAAAGAGAAGTACAAAATTTTAATAGTGGATGATGAGTACGTTAATCTTAAGGTTCTAAAGAATTTTTTGTCAAGCAGTACTTTTGAGGTATTACAAGCTTCTTGTGGTAAGGATGCATTGCAATTAGTAGAAGAAAATTCAGATTTAGATTTAGTAATTCTTGATATGATGATGCCTGATATTTTGGGTTATAAAGTATGCCAAATAATCAGGGAAAAACAGTCTGCTTTTGAACTTCCGATATTAATTATGACTGCAGATAGCAAACTTGAGAACATGGTTATATCCTTTGAGTGTGGTGCAAATGATTATTTAAAGAAACCTTTTAACATAAATGAGTTATTGTGTAGAATAAATACACTTATAGCCTTAAAACATTCAGTAAATGGTGCATTAGCTCTAGTGCATGAGATTTCAGCAGCTGAAAATAAAGCTGAAAAACTTAGGATTAAAAGCGTTGAAACTGGTAGACGGCTAGAGCAACTTGTGGCAAATGATAAGGTTAAAACAGAATTTTTAGCTAATATGTCACATGAACTTAGAACTCCTCTAAATGTAATTTGTAGTACCATACAGTTATTGAAGACTTTGGATGGATCAAAACAATTAGGCGATGAAAAAATTAAATATTATATCAAGATAATGAATCAGAATTCTTTAAGGTTACTTAGACTTATAAACAATATAATAGACACCACTAAAATAGATGCAAACTACATAAGCCTTAACCTCAAAAATGGAGATATAGTCTATGTTGTAGAGGAAATATCACAATCTGTAGCTGAGTATATAAAAAACAATGGCATAACCCTTATATTTGATACTGATATAGAAGAAAAAATAATAGCATTTGATGAAGAAAAAATTGAGCGTATTATGCTTAATTTACTATCGAATGCAGTTAAATTTACAAAAAAGAATGGAAGTATTCTAGTTAATGTTTATGATAAAGGTGATTTTGTTGAAATATCTGTGAAAGATACAGGCATAGGTATTCCAAAAGATAAGTTAAAATTTATTTTCGAACGGTTTGCCCAAATCGATAAATCTACATCAAGGCAGAATGAAGGTAGTGGTATTGGTCTTGCATTAGTAAAGTCGCTTGTAGAAATGCATGAGGGTAAAATTTCTGTGAATAGTGAAGAGGGAAAAGGAAGTGAGTTTATTATAACCCTGCCAGTTAGAGTGGTTGATAAAGAAGAAGAAGAAAAAGGTTTTAAAAACAGAGAGGTATTTGAAACAAACTATGATGAAAATCTATCGATAGAATTCTCTGATATATATAAATAGATTAATGATAATTCAACTAAAAGCCCCAATGAAATTATAATGAATTTTCATTGGGGTTTTAGTTAATGAATTGATATAATTAAAATTCTATAATAAAGGATTTCATTTCTTCTAGAGTCATAGGACCTTTAGTCTTTATAATATTACCCTCCGCATTTATAAAGAAGCTAGTTGGAATATATTGAATATTATATTGAGCGGCTACATTTTGATCTGAATCCAATAAAACTGGGAAGCTATATTTATTGTCATTAATAAAAGAGGTGACATCACTTTTATTTTCACCGAGATTTACAGCCAAGATAATTAAATCAGAATTCTTAGTTTCATTATATAATTTTTCAATATCAGGCATTTCCGCTTTGCAAGGAGGGCACCAACTTGCCCAAAAATTTAGAAATACTTTTTTACCTTTGAAATCACTTAGGGATACTTCTTTGCCGTTTAAATCCTTAAGTTTGAAATCTAAAGCTGGTGTTTTATCAAGAACAGTACTTTTATCAGGAGTAGGTTCTTTTTCAGTTGTAGATTCTGCGCTTTTAGTTGTATTATTTTCCTCTGAATTTTCAACTTTAGTTAGGGCTAAATCCTTTGCTTTATTTTTATTGTAATTAGTTACAGTATAAATGCTTATGCCAAATACTAAGACAATAAGTAATGGTAAAATCAGTTTTTTCATTATTATCCTCCAATCAATTAAAAATTAAAAAAATTTAAATAAGCACTTAACTTGGTTACGTTATTTGTGAAAATTAGAACACCCATTGCTACTAAGAGTATTCCACTTATATAGGATACTATAGGTAAATATTTAAAAATCGCATTTTTGTGTTTTGTAAAGCTGCCTATTGCAAGAGCAGTCAATATAAAGGGAACGGCAAGACCTAATGAATATACAGAAAGCAGAATAATACCCTTTCCAATTGTTTCAAAACTACTTGCATAAATAAGTATAGATGACAAAATAGGACCTATACAAGGGGTCCAACCGGCAGCAAAAGCCATACCCATAAGTATAGAACCGAACTTACCACTAGCTTTATTAAAGGAAAAAAATCTTTTTTCTCTATAAAGCAGTTTAATCTTTAGTAAACCCATTGTATGGAAACCAAATATAATCATTAAAACTCCACTAATTTTTCTGAAAATAATTTGATTATCGTTAAAAAGTTTGCCAATGGTGGTTATAGATGCGCCCATTATAATGAATATAATAGAAAAACCTAACACAAATCCAAAAGATTTATATAATATAGTAAGTTTTGCTTTTTTATTATCTAATTCATTAATGGCTGTTCCGGTTAAGTAACTAATGTACGCCGGTACTAGTGGTAAAACACAGGGGGATAAAAAAGAAAGTAACCCTGCTGAAAATGCTAATATGAAAGAAATATTGTCCAAGTTTGCATCACCTCATATGATAGTAATTTAATTAAAATTTGTAAAGAATATAATTAAATATAAATATAAATTATTGATATAGTATTTACTATACCATATTACCATGATATAATAATATAGTAAATCATAATAATTATTATAAAGTAATTATTATAGAAATAGATGGAAAAAGACTAACATTCCTGTTATGATTATAAATTTCTTATATTGGAATTATGGTGGTTCACAGAAAATTTATTTGCGAAGACCTAGAAAAAAGTGTATAATATGTATTGATGTAAATAGAAATTTATATTTATGTCGCATATTGAAGGGAAAGGTTGATATAATGATTTTTAAAAGACTTGTAATTGAGGATAAAGATATATTGGAGAATTTTATAAACCCATATAAATTTTTAAGCTGCGAATATTCTTTTACAACTTTATATATATGGAGAAAAGCTTGTGATATTTGTTTTACAACTTATAAAGGTGCTCTAATAATAAAGAAAAAAGATTTTGAAGGAAAATATTACTTTATGCAGCCATTAGGTTATAACAAAGAAAATCTTAAAGAAATAATAAAAGAACTAATGGAGTATAAGACAGAACACAATATGGATTATTTATTTAAAGACCTTGATGAAGAATTTATGGGAGAAATAAAAGACATATATGATGATCATGATGTTAAGTGTATTTGTATAAAAGAAGATAGAGATAATTTTGATTATTTGTATGAAGCTGAAAAGCTTATTAAGCTTTCAGGTAAGAAACTACATGGGAAAAAGAATCATTATAATTCATTTATTAAGAATTATAATTATGAAGTTAAAGATATTGAAGATGAAAAGGTTAAAAATGACGTAATAGTAGCTGCAGAAAAATGGTATGAGGATAATAGTGATGATTATATGCTTTTTTATGAACTACAGGGAATAAAAGATGTTGTGAAAAACTTGGATATTATGAATACTGTGGGCATAGCTGTTTATGTAGATGATAAAATAGTAGCTTTTAGTTTAGGAGAAAAATTAAATGATGGTTTAGCAGTAATTCATATAGAAAAGGGAGATATGAATTATAGTGGAGTGTACAGCTTTATTAACAAAACTTTTATTGATAGATGTTTTAGTGATGTTAAGATAATTAATAGAGAACAAGACCTAGGAATTGATGGTCTTAGAAAATCTAAATTATCATATCACCCTTTGAAATTAGAGAAAAAGTATATTTTTAGTGTCAATCATCTTTGTAAGATTATCTCATAAAGAAAGACTAGCTGGGCTAGTCTTTTTTTTCGAAGATAACTTAGGTAGTATTTTAATAAAACTAGAGGAAGTGATATAATGAAAAATCTTTTGATTGGAGAAAAAGTAAAGCTTACTTCTATAAACGAAGAAGAAATTTTGCAAATTCAAAAGTGGCACAATGATGTAGCATTTATGCGTTATTATGATATAGTAAGTGCGATTCCTAAAGATGTGGAAGAGGTAAAAGAGATAATTAGTGACATAAGAAAATGTAGTACAGCACATATTTTTGCTATAAAAAGTCTGGAACATAAAGAATTCGTTGGGATTACAGGATTTGAAAATGTATCATGGAACAATGGGACTGCTTTAATTTATATAGGAATTGGGGAAGAAAAACACAGGGGGCGAGGATATGCAAAGGAAGCTCTTAGACTTACTATGGAGTTTGGTTTTGAGGAGCTGAATTTGCATAGGATAGAGCTTACTGTGCTTGAATACAATGAAACTGCTATTAAACTATATGAGAAATTAGGATTCAAAAGAGAAGGGGTCTATAGAGAATTTATACATAGAGATGGAAAGCGATATGATATGTATTTATATGGAATACTGAGACCGGAGTGGGATGCTTTAAAAAAATAATTTAAAAAACACAGTAGATTTATATAAATCTACTGTGTTTTTTATGCTTAATGTGTTTTCTGTAATTGAATATTATCTAGTTTTTGTTTCTAGTTGCTTGCTGATTTGCAGCTTGTACTCCAGCATTTCCATTATTCTTATAACCATTAGTAGCGTTTTTACTATCTTGAGTCGAAGCAACCATGCTTTGTTTTTTAGCTCCAATTCCATTATTCATATTTCCGCTATCATCAGGTGAAATACCTTCGCTGCCCGGAATAAAGTTTTGATTTTTAGCTACAATATTTTTGTTTTGGCTCATAAAAAACATCCCCTCTACTAATTCTATTTTAGTGTAGTTAATCTTTATTATTACTGTTCTTATCATCGGAAATGTCTTCTAAAACGTCAGTAGTATTAATGTTCAGTATGTTTGGTGTATTAGGCATGAAAATGTTAGACGTATTAATCATATTAGACATGTTAGATATGTTATACATGTTAGACAAATCATCGTTTAAAATATCATCTTCATCCCATTCATCTTCTAAATTATTTGTACCATCTAAATTCTTATCTTTCATAGAGAACCACCTTTCAAAATTTTGTTCGATTTATATTGTAGATATTGTGCCCATTAGATATTTTGTTTATACTAAAAGTAAACCAGTAGTATATAAATTAACATTGCCACCTTTTATTCGCATATATAATAAAGTAGTGATGACTACTTACAATAATCATGTTGACATGAATATAAGGATAAGTTATTGTTATAAATAAGCCATTTGCCACGTGGGTGGCACATAAAGGGGCGATTATTTTGAAAGGTAAAGTTTTTTTAGGAATCATATTTATATTAATTGGTGTTAGTGCAATATTTCAACAATTAGGATTTTGGAGTTTGGGGAACATAATATCAATATGGTGGCCACTTATACTAATAGGCGCTGGAGTAAGTCAGTTAAGTGGAAAACCAGTTTCTAAAACTTCAGGAATCGTATTAATAGTACTTGGTGTACTATTTCAAATGCGAAAGCTTGATATTATTACTGTTAGTCTAACAAGATTTTTTTGGCCTGGCATAATAATAGCTATTGGGGTATCGATGTTAGTTCCAAGAAATTCAGCTAAAAAAAACTATGAATTTAGTAAAGTAGAAATTGACGAGGACATGGTGGATAATTTAGCACTTTTTTCAGGCGTAAAAACTAGAAATGTATCTAAGAATTTTAGAGGTGGTAGTCTTGTTGCTATATTTGGTGGTATTGATCTGGATCTTAGAGATGCTTTTCTTTTAAATAATGGTGCAAGAATAGATGTAACATCTACTTTTGGCGGAGTGAATATAATAGTTCCTCCAGACTGGAAGATTGTAGTGAAGGGCGTTCCTATTTTTGGAGGATGGTCAAATAAAACTAGAGGCAGAAACTATGATAATCCAGATGCACCAGTTTTAACTTTAAATTGCTTTGTAGCTTTTGGTGGAGTAGATATAAAAAACAAAGATAGGAATTATTAAGTAATCATAAAGGTTCGGCAAGTAGATTGCCGAACCTTTATGATTATAAGATGCCACTTGCCACGTGGGTGGCACCACTTATTTAAAGATCAACTTTTTTATCTAATAAATAGGATCCGGACATAAAAAGGATAATGGTAGTGGATATACTTGAAATTTTCATTGCAATGTTGATTTCTACATATGAAAGAATATCTGTTTGATTTGCGCCTATAGTTGTAGAACCTATAAGCTTGGTAATATTTATAGTTTGTGGGAATAATATTAGTATTTTTGTCTGAATCCAACCTATGAATAAGATGAGTAGTATAAAGACTACAAATGAACCTATCTTACCTATTTTTTTATTTCTAAAGGCTACTTTACCTATAATCATGCAAAAGTATATAAAAGTTAGAAAAGAGATAACTCTGTAAATATATTCAATTAATACCATTCCATAAATTTTGAAGTATTTAGAAAATTCCAGGGGTATATCTTCTCCTATAAGTAAATAAGCACAAAGAAAAGATACTAAAATCACCAAAGTAATTTGTATTAATGAAGTTATCAGTCTAGACATTATTATGGAAGTGCCAGACCGTGGTAATGTAAACAGAAGATAACCAGAGTCCTGATGTAAATATTTACTCATAATATTTAGTGAAAATATAAAAATTACGATTATAGCACCAATACCTAAAAGAATGGAAAATCCTCCTACAACATCTATGCCCCAGGAGTCTATTCTTGTTAATAGTAGTAAATTAGCGATTATCAGAGTTATGCAAATACCAAGTATAGTAAATAAGTTTCCTCTTAATTCATATTTTACAAGCTTAAACATTATTTAAATACCTCCCTATACAATTCATCAATAGATTTATTTCTACTTGTTCTCAGTTCTTCTGCATTCCCTGTAAGGACTATTTCACCATCAGAAATGAAAGCAACTTCGTCAAAAATTCTTTCGATATCATTCACTAAATGAGTAGTAATAATCATTGAGCTTTTCCCATTAAAGCTACTAATTATTGAATCTAATATCTTTTCGCGAGCTACGGGATCTACACCGCCAAGAGGTTCATCTAGTACATATAGTTTTGCTTTTCGTGAAAGTACCAATGTAAGTTTTAGTTTTTCTTTCATTCCCTTTGAAAGACTTTTAACACTACTGCTTGCATCAAGCTTCATAAATTCCAGTAATTCATAAGCCTTTTTTTCATCAAAATCATTGTAGAAATCTTTGAAGTATTTAATTGTATCTTTTACTTTCATCCATTTAAGAAGATATTCATTGTCAGGTAAATAAGAAACAATACCTTTGGTATAAACCCCAGGAATGTGACCATCTATTAGGATTTTACCAGAAGATGGATTGAGAATACCTGCAATTATTTTTAAAAATGTGGTTTTTCCACTTCCATTAGGTCCCAAAAGACCAAGAATACTACCAGGCCTAACATTTAAAGTTACTTCTTTTAATGCTTTATTTCTGTAATATGACTTGGATAAGCTTTCTGTTTCTAATATATTATCCATTATTTTAAACCTCCCTAATTTTTAGATTAATAGAATTAATTATTTCATTTTCACTATATCCTAAGCTTTCCATTTGAAAAATGAAAGAATCGACGATTTTCTGTACCATTTCTAGTTTTAATGTATTAACCATAGTAATATCATCTGATACAAATGTACCCATTCCCCTTTGGGTATAAACTATCTCTAATCTCTCTAGCTCCTGATAGGATCTTTGAAGAGTATTTGGATTAACCTTTAAATTAGCAGCCATTTCACGTACAGAGGGTAGTTTGTCTCCGCACTTTAGTTTGTATGTCACAATGTCTTTTTTTATAAGGTCCATAATTTGCAGATATATAGGCATCCTATCATCAAATTTTTTGTCCATAAATTCACCTCTTTAATAAATTCGTTGATGTTATAGTGTATTGATTAAATAGTACACTGGGTATATAAAGCTGTCAACTGGTATTTTTAAAAATGTGTATAAATATTTTAAAAAATAATAAGGATACGACATTTTACAGAGCGTATCCTTATTATTATTCAATTGTTTTGTTTTTAAGTCTTTTGTTAATAAAATCATCCAATAACATCTTAACTAAGGCTATGGCGGGAATTCCAAGTAACATTCCCCAAATGCCGAAAAGACCTCCACCGAGAACAAGCCCCAGTATTATGAGTATTGGACTAAGACCAATTTTATCGCCAATAATTTTTGGAGAAATGAACCATCCATCTATATTACTTAAGGTTACAACGAATAGTATTAATTCTACAGACTTAATTGGACTAAAGAATAGCGTTATTATCACAGCAGGGATCATTCCCATAATGTTTCCAAAATAAGGGATCATATTTGTCACACCTATAAATAAACTAAAAGGCAACGCATAGGGTATTTTTAATATCAAGAATCCAATAAAAGTAATACAACCAAAAATAATAGAGGTAATTATTTTTCCTACAAAATATTTACTAACAGTAGTATGAACTATTTTTCCGAAATCAATTAGCCAGATAGCAATAGGTTTACTTAAAATAGCATAAATAAGTTTTTTAAAATAATAAATAATAGACTCTTTATCTATTAAAAAATAAATTGAAATCACAATACCAGTCATTAATTTAACAAAGAAAGCAGTTAAACTCATGAGGTTATCAATTATAAGTTGTAAACCAGGGGCAAAATATGTAGATATATCACTATTAAAATTATTGAGGTAATTTTTTAAATAAGGCCTAATATTGTAATTATTTAATAGTTCATTTTTAGAAAGAAAATTAATAGACCAGTTATATGATTTATTTGCAAATACAGGAATAATAGTAAATAAATCGAGAACACTTTTAATAACGCTGGGGGTAAGCAAAGTAATTATTAGAATAATTATACCTATAAGAACAGTATAAATTATACATATACTATAAATTCTTTTTATTTTTGTTTTCTTTTCAATGTAGAGCATAAGTGGATTAAGTAAATAGGCTATAATGAAGCCCAAAATAAAATAACTAAGTAAAGAAGAAGTTCTTTGAAGTAATGAACCTATATTTTCAATGTTATTTACTATTCTATAAATAAGAAAAGTTATTATAATCATAGGAATAAATTTTATATATGGTATTTTTTTATATTCAATCAATTTAATTCCTCCAATATATATTTATAAATATAATTATAACAGTTAAAAACGATTAAATGAAGAGTTTTATTACGGTTACAGAAGTTAGTAACATAGTATGTAATTTCTGTTTGCTATTAAGTGATAATATGTGCTAAGATGTGATATAATATAATTATGTTTAATTACTAATGTTACCGTTTGAGTAGTGATGCTGTTTTTTTATTAATATAAATAATAGATACAATATAGAAATCTAATATATGTATTTACGATTACTAGAGATAGTAGAATAATTTATGTTCTCTTTTAATGTTTATAATTATACATATTAAATTTTTAAGTCTGTTTGTTAAAAAAATAAAATTATTTAAAATTTCAACGTAAAATTCAGTGGGAATTAGTATTGGTAACATAGGTAGGCAAAAGACTAAACAAAGGGCTTAATAAGCCAAGAGGAGCGAATTATTATGAATGAAACAATGTTAGTTGCATTAGAAAGAATTCCAGGAAAGCATAAATTTAATGAAGAAGGTTTTGTTGCAGGTGTAATGTATGGAGATAAGATTAAGGAAGCAATATCTGTAAAGTTTGAATTAGTAGAATTAATAAAGATTCTTAAAAAACATGGTTCTAATGCGAAAGTATGGGTTAAATACGGAGAAGAAAAGAAATTTGGATTTGTTAAAGAAATTCAAAGACATCCCGTATCAGCAAAAATTAACCATATAGATATACAAATTGTTTCATTAGATCAAGAAGTAAAAGTACAATTACCTATTACTTTCAAGGGTGAAGCTAAACTTATAGACAATTTACTTGAGTTATCAGTTCATAAATCTGAAATAGATGTTTTGGGAGTAATGGCTATAATGCCAGATTATGTAACAGTTGATATATCAGATAGAAAACTTGGAGATACAGTTACAATAAAAGATTTTGATTTAAATGAAAAAATTAAAGTTACTGATGAAGAAGATGTAGTTTATGCAGCTGTAGTTGCAAGAAAAGAAATAGCTGAAGAAGAAGAAGAAGAAGATGCAGAGAAAGCAGTTATTGTTGAACCTGTAGTTGAAGCTTAAAAAAATGATATATTAAAGTAAATATAAAAGTACCTAGTCTCAAATTTGAGACTAGGTACTTTTTAAATATCAGCTACTTTCCATTTGGCTACGTATTCCTCTAGAATCTTACGAAGTACTTTCCCAATTGTGGGGTAAGATTCATCATCTAAATTGGCAAGGGATATTCTAATCGACCATTCAGGTCCATGAAAATCATTTCCGCTTAATAATACTATAGAAGATTCTTCTGCTAACTTTAAAAGGACATCCACTGGTTTATAATTTTCTTTTAAATAATTCATAAATTCATCGTTATAATTATTTTTGGCCCATTCTAATAAATCAAATTGAGTATAATAGGCAGCATCATACTCATCATCTCTTAACTGTATCCCTAAATTATCAAATAATAGTTTTTTACTATATAATTTAGCTTAAAATTATAAAAGATACTTAAAAACATATAAAATGGTTAAACTAAAAACATAAAAAATATGATGTGATAAAAATTATAGATTGAACAAAGAGCAAGTATGTATAATGTGAATTAAGGCAGGATTATCCTGCCTTAAAATTATTTTGGATGTTTGAGTACATTTTTTAGTCTATCCATTTTTGTATTAAATATAGATGAAAAGATTGGGATATTTGTATTGTCTTGAAAAAGTATAATAAATACTTCTTTATTATACCCCTGTATGGTATAATAAAATAAGTAAAAGGTTACTTATTTTAAATTAGGAGGTTATCAATGAGTATAAAATTAAAGAGTAAAAATATAATTTATCTAATAACTGCCATTCTTATGGTAGGAGTTTTTTCGGGTTGTAGCAATAAGAATATTGAAAATAAAAATGAAGTTACAAATGTATCAAAACAAATTACCTTTAAAAATATAACTCCAGAAGAAGCTAAAAAGAGGCTGGATAGTGAAAAGGAAATAATACTTTTAGATGTAAGAACAAAGGAAGAATATGAATCTGGTCACATAAAAGATTCTATATTAATGCCTGTAGATACTCTTGCGGAGGAGGCAGAGAAAAACCTTGTGGATAAGGAAGCAATTATATTTACATATTGCAGAAGCGGAAGCAGAAGTCGTGCTGCAGATAATATATTAGTGGAGCAAGGATACAAAAATGTATATAATTTAGGAGGAATAGCTGACTGGCCCTATGAGGTTGTAAAGTAGCTGTTGGAAAGGATATTTAATATGAATAAAAAATGGGCAAATAACTTGTATATATTAACTATACTATTTTTCACACTTGGGTTTTTTAATATTATTTTTGCATGGCTTGGTTTTGCATGCATGATTATTCCATTTATATTACTTGCAAAAAACGGCAAGAAGACATGGTGTCAAAATTATTGTCCAAGAGCAAATTTATTTACAGTTTTATTCAAAAATAAGAATTTAAAAGTCGCACCTAAATGGATGAGGAAAGGTGATGCAAAACAATATTTATTAATTTATTTTGGTTTTAATTTATTTATACTATTTATGTCAACGATAATGGTATTTAGTGGTAGAATGGAACCAATGGAAAAAGTGAGATTTATGATTGCATTTCAACTTCCATGGAATATGCCTCAGCTATTAAATATAAGTTCTATACCAAATTGGGCGGTACACTTATCGTTTAGAGTTTATTCTATGATGTTTACAAGTACTGCTATAGGGATGGGGCTTGCTTTCAAGTATAGTCCTAGAACGTGGTGTACCATATGTCCTGTAAATACAATATCGGACATGGTTATTAGTAAAAAATCCAAGAAACAGAGGAAGGGATTAAATGCACAAGTTTAATATAAAGAATATAGAAAAATTAGATAATCCGGAAAGAAGAAGGACAATGCCTCCAGAAGAAACTCTGTTAAAATTTAAAATTGAGGATAATGGTGCTTTATTAGATGTGGGGTGTGGTATAGGGTATTTTACGTTGCCGGCTTCAAAACTTATTAAAAACAATAAAGTTATAGGGATAGATATAGTTCCAGAGATTTTAGATTTTGCAAGGGTTAAAGCGGCGGGTATAAATAATATAGAGTATATAACAAGTGAAGAATATACTTTTCCTGTAGAGGGGGATAGCTTTAAGTATGTGCTTATTAGCAATGTTATTCACGAAGTAGAGGATAAGGCAAGATATTTTAATGAAGTTAAAAGAGTATTAAAAGACGATGGTTATTTTTTAATAATAGACTGGGATAAAAGAAAAATGGAAATGGGACCTCCTATTAACCACAGGATTTCTATATGTGAAATGATGGAGTTGTGCAGTATAGCAGGATTCAGAACTGTAGAACGTGTACATATATCACCTAATCATTATGGTCTAAGATTAGAAAAGATTAAATAATAATTTGTATATAATTATCCATTATGGTATTATAGAATTATGAAATTAAAAGTGAATAGTCAAACACAGGGGAGTTGGATAAGCCAACTGAGAGCAAGAACTGTAATTCTTTGACCCTAATAACCTGAACTGGATAATGCCAGCGTAGGAAGTTGTTTACTGATGTATTATAGCTATATGAATTTTTATATAACATGGTAATATAAACACAAATCCTAGGGATTTGTGTTTTTTTGTTTTTAAAATTCTAATAAATAACACTATACAAAGGTTACTTTCAATTTGTTCTTTTTAATTTTATAAAAGAAAGGAGAAATACTGATGAAGACTAAAAAAATAACTATCTCATCACTTCTAATAGCTATAGGGGTAATAGCAGGTAATATTATTTTTATACCAGTAGGAGTATCAAAATGTTTTCCGATACAACATACAATTAATGTTTTATCAGCAGTAATTTTAGGGCCAGGCTATGCGGTGGCTATAGCCTTTTGTATATCTCTACTTAGAAATATATTAGGAACAGGTTCTCTTTTAGCCTTTCCAGGAAGCATGATTGGAGCACTTTTAGCTGGGATTTTATATAGGAAAAGTAAAAATAATTTATTAGCTGTAGTAGGGGAAATATTTGGAACCGGAATTTTAGGAGGACTATTAGCATTCCCAATAGCTAACTTTATAATGGGAAAAAAAATTGGTGCATTGTTCTTTGTAACACCATTTTTAATAAGCACCATTGGAGGAAGTATAATAGCATTTTTTATTTTAAGGGTCTTAGATTTCAATAAAATAACTAATGTAAATAAAGAAGCTTAAGAAAAAGATAAAAAACAGGAGGAATAACAAATGAAAAAAGTTTTAACTATAGCGGGTTCTGACAGCTGTGGAGGAGCAGGCATACAAGCAGATTTAAAAAGTTTTAGTGCAAATGGAGTTTATGGAATGAGTGTTATTACAGCCATAACAGCACAGAATACCATGGGGGTTTTTGCAGTTCGAGACTTAGACGACGTAATTATTAAGGAACAAATTGATGCTATTTTTACAGATATAGTTGTAGATGCAGTTAAAATTGGTATGGTATCTAGCATTTCAACTATTGATGCAATAAGTGAGAAATTAAAACTATACAAGCCGAGTATTATAGTACTCGATCCTGTAATGATTTCAAAAAGTGGTTGTTCGCTACTTAAACCAGAGTCAAAATCAGCGCTGATTAAAAAAATAATTCCGCTAGCATCGCTTATTACACCAAACGTACCAGAGGCTGAGGAAATTCTAAGCGAAGTGAATTCTAATATTGTTAGCATTGAAACAGTGGAGCATATGGAAAGTGCAGCAAAAGAAATGTACAAGCTAGGATGTAAAAATGTGCTTTTAAAGGGCGGACATATGACGGGCGATGCAATAGATGTGTTTTATGACGGAGATTTAATTACACATTTTTCTTCAGAAAGAATACATACAAAAAACACTCATGGAACGGGATGTACTCTATCTTCGGCCATAGCTGCAAACTTGGCACTTGGTTTCAGTATGAAGGATGCAATAAAAAATGCAAAGCAGTATATAACAATTGCAATAAAGCATTCATTGGACATTGGGCACGGAGTTGGACCTACCAATCACTTCTATGAATTATATAAGAAAGCAGGGATATCAAATGATTAAAGATAATGAAAAGCTAGGTTTTTGGACCTTTGTATTTTTATGGTTTGGAGCAGCGGTATCCATTGCAGAAATTATGACGGGGGGGCTAATTGCACCCTTAGGATTTAAAATAGGATTAATAGTGATTTTACTCGGTCACCTAATTGGCACAGGAATATTGATACTAGGGGGGATTATTGGTACTAGAGAAAAGGTACCATCCATAACATCCACAAGTATTTCTTTTGGAGTATACGGTTCTTATTTATTTTCAATATTAAATATACTTCAGCTAATTGGTTGGACAGCCGTTATGATACAATCTGCTGCTAGTTCTGTAAACACAATAACTCAAAGTTTATGGAGTTTTAACAATGTTTTAGTATGTATTGTGTTTATAGGAATACTTACAATGTTGTGGCTTTATTTTGGAAAGGCAGGTATGAAAAAATTAAATATTACAGCAGTATCTTTGCTTTTTATACTTACTTTGGTTTTAGGGACAATTATTTTAAGGGACAAAACATTATTAGCAAAAGCAATCGGTGATGGTATGTCGTTTGGAGGAGCATTGGAGCTGAGTATAATTATGCCTCTTTCTTGGCTACCTTTAATTGCAGACTATACTAGATTTGCTAAAAGCGAAAAAGGTGGAGCTTATGGAAGCTTTATAGGTTATTTTTTAGGCAGTTCATGGATGTATATTATAGGACTCGGGGCTGCTATAGTTTCTAATAATGCAGAACCATCAGCTATGATGCTTGCTGCAAATTTAGGAATTACAGCTCTAGGAATAGTAATACTTTCCACGGTAACTACTACATTTTTAGATGTGTATTCAGCGGGAGTCTCCTTTTTAAATATTATGCCAAAGTTCAGTGAAAAAAGAGTTGGGATTATTATGACCGTTATTGGAACTTTAGCTGCAATAATACTTCCTATAGAAAATTATCAGAGCTTTTTATATGCTATAGGTTCAGTATTTGCACCATTATTTGCAATTTTAATTACTGATTATTTTATAATTAAGAAAAATACAATGCTTAATTCTAGTGTACTTGTAAACTTTGGTGCAGTTATTGTATGGATTATAGGGATAGTAACTTATTATAGCTTTATAAAAATGGATTTAATACTTGGAGCTACAGTACCAGTTATGATTATTACAGGGTTTATATATACAATAAGTTGGAGGGTGACGTCTAAATGGAAACTAATAAGAAAATCATAGAATTATTAAATAATGTAAAGTTAAAAAACCCCTTAGTACATCATATAACAAATTATGTTACGGTTAATGATTGTGCTAATATTACACTTGCTATAGGGGGTTCGCCTGTTATGGCGGAAGATATTAATGAAGTTTGCGATATGGTAGAACTAGCCTCGGCACTTGTTATAAATATTGGGACATTAAACGCTACAAGCATAAAATCTATGATTACTGCAGGGAAAAGGGCAAATGAATTAAATATCCCTGTTATCTTAGATCCAGTCGGAGCAGGGGCCACATCGTATAGAACAGATACTGCTAAAAGAATTATAGGCGAAGTAAAACTCGCGGTTATTAGAGGAAATTTATCTGAAATAAAAACACTTTCTGGTATTGAAGCGAAAACAAAAGGCGTAGATGCTTGCGTGAATGTTTCTGATAATAGTAATGAACTTATGATGGAAAAAGAAATGGCAATTGTTTTAGCTAATAAACTTAATACTGTGGTGGCAATAACTGGGGTAATAGATATAATAACAGATGGGAAAATTCTTTATACTGTAGAAAATGGACATAAAATGATGTGCAAGGTTACGGGCACAGGTTGTATGTGCACTTCACTTATAGGTTCATATTTAGGCGCAGGAGATAACACTCTATTAGCAGCACTTGCAGGGGTTGTTTCTATGGGGATAGCAGGAGAAATAGCTTATGAAGGCTTAGATAAAAGTAAGGGTGGCACCGGATCATTGAAAGTAAAAATAATAGATGCTATTTATAATTTATCTGAAGATGATATTATGAAAAGGAGCAAAATAAATGAAGAATAATATAGATTACAGCCTTTATCTTGTTACAGATAGAGATATACTCGTGGATACAGAAATATATACTGCTGTTGAGGAATCAATAAAAGGTGGAGTTACATTAGTTCAGCTTAGAGAAAAGAGCTTAGGAACACTAGAATTTTATAACATTGCAGTAAAGATTAAAAGCATTACGGATAAATATAAAATTCCATTAATAATAAATGACAGAATTGACATTGCAGAGGCTATAAATTGTGCTGGAGTCCATCTGGGTCAAAATGATATGCCAATGGATATTGCTAGAATTATAATGGGTAAAAATAAAATAATAGGGGTTTCCGCGTCTACACTAGAAGAAGCCCAAAAAGCAGAGAGGGAAGGAGCGGATTATGTAGGGGTTGGAGCTATGTTTCCTACCACAACTAAAGATGATGCAAAAGCAGTTTCTGTAAAGTGCTTAAAAGAAATAAAAGAAGGTACTAATATCCCAGTAGTTGCTATTGGTGGAATTAACGAAAAGAATGTATCGCTATTAAGGACAGCAAATATTGATGGAATAGCAGTAGTTTCAGCTATCCTTGGGAAAAAAAATGCAAAAAATGCAGCAGAAGAACTTGGGGTTTTAATTAAATTATAAAAGCAAATGCTTAGAATATTTCTAATATTACTTGTAATTAATGGAAAATTAAATTATAATTAAAGTTAATAGTTACGGTATTGTTCAGAAGGTATCACGAAATATTAACGTATGTTAGGCTCGCTATGATTAACAATCACATTGAGCTTTTTTTATTAGGTTTATATAATAATATTGTGTAAAGTAATCCTAAAATTATAAGGGGTGTAGAAATATGATAATTGAAGGTAAAGTTTTAATTGCGCAAGGTGGGGGACCAACCGCTGTTATTAATCAATCTCTAGTTGGTGCGGTGCTCGAAGCAAGAAAATTTCCACAGGTAACAAAAGTTTATGGTGCTATAAATGGAGTAAATGGTATAGTTAATGAAAATTTTCATGATTTAAGCCGTGAGACAACTCATAATTTAGAACAAGTGGCTATGACTCCATCCTCAGCACTTTTATCTACAAGAGACAAGCCAGATGTAGAATATTGTAAGGAAATATTTAGGGTGCTTAAAGCTCATGAAATAAGATATTTCTTTTATATTGGAGGAAATGATTCATCAGATGCAGTTAGAATAGTACATCAGCAAGCTAAAATTGCAAGTTACGAACTTAGAGCAATTCATATACCTAAAACTATAGACAATGATCTTATGATTAATGACCATACTCCTGGATATGGATCTGCAGCCAAATATATAACAAATGCATTTATTGGAATCAATCTTGATAATAGAGCATTACCAGGGGTATATATAGGGGTAGTAATGGGACGGAATGCAGGGTTTTTAGCAGCAGCCGCAGCCTTAGCTAAAAAATACGAAGATGATGGTCCACATTTAATATATGTGCCTGAAAGAGTTTTTAAAATAGAACAATTTTTGGTTGATGTTAAAAATGTTTATGATAAATATGGAAGATGTGTAATAGCTGTATCTGAAGGTATTGTAGATGAAAAAGGTCAACCAATTATTTCAAGTCTTATGGAAAGAGTAGAAAAAGATGAACATGGAAATATACAATTATCTGGATCAGGAGCACTAGGTGACCTTTTAGGTAACTATATTAGAAAAAATCTAAATATTAGAAGGGTTAGAACGGATACATTCGGATATTCTCAAAGATGTTTTATGGGGTGTGTATCAGATGTAGATAGAAATGAAGCTAGAGAAGTAGGGGAAAAAGCTGCACAGTTTGCACTTTGGGATAATGTTGATGGTTCAATTACTATTCATAGAACAGGTCACTATTCAGTAGATTATAGACTTACTCAATTAGACATGGTAGCAGGCAAGACAAAGGTTATGCCTGATTATTTTATTAATAGTGCATGCAATAATGTAACTGATGCATTCTTAAATTACGCTAGGCCACTTTTAGGATCCGACATGCATTATGCACACAGACTTAGGGCATCTAAAGTACCAAAAATTCTAAATAAATAGGTAAAGGGGCTGTCTCAAATGGATTTTTGAGATAGCCCCTTTAAAGTGACTTATAACCTATTTAATTCTTGAACTAGAAATTATGTGTTCTTTAATCTTGTTATGAGCATAATCTAGCGCGGAATCTAAATTGTTATTATTCTTTCCACCGCCTTGCGCGGAGAATGCACTTCCACCACCTTTACCATCTATAAGGGTTATGGCATCCTTTAGAAGGTCATTCATACTGATAATATTTAAATCTTTTGAGCACATGAATAATATATTTGCTTTGTCCGCGGATTTTACACCAAATAAAGCTATAACATTTGGAGTGGTAACTAATTTTGTTGCCAGCATATTAGTGTATTTTAAATCAACATTATCATAAATTCCCTTAAGAACCTTAATATCTCCTATTTTAGGGGCCGATGCTAACATATTTTGAACTTCATACTCAGCAACTTCAGCCTTTAATGCTCTTTTTTCAGTTAGTGCCTTATTTAGCTCACCTGAAAGTCTTTGCACTTCGGATAAAACAGTAGCATTATTACAAGATAAAAGTTTAGACATTTTCTCTATAGCTTCATGTTTTGATGCATAATCAGAAATTGCCCTTCCCCCACACATAAACTCAATTCTTAAGCCATTCTTATATTTTTCAAATTTAGTAACCTTAATTAATTGCACCTCAATAGTAGAACTCGGATGTAGACCACAGCAAGGATTCACATCTATATCAGATATTTTAACTATTCTAATTTTCTCGAATGCTTTAACTGGAATTTTTTTTAATGATAATTTTTTAAGCTCAGAACTGGTTGGATAAAGTACTTCTATATTAATATTCTCTAAAATTATTTTATTGGCCATTTCTTCGCATTCTTTAAGTTGGCTACTTCCAATAGTTTTATCAATATCAATTGTTGCGGAATCCTTGCCAAGGTGAAAACCAATGGTAACTGCATTGAATAAATTAGAAATACAAGCAGAAAGTATATGCTGACCCAGGTGTTGCTTCATATAATCATACCTTTTTTCAAAGTCTATGCTACATTTAACTTTATGAATTTTCAAAGGATTTACTCCTACAACATGATATATTTTTTCGTTTTTTTCATATACATAGGTGACTGCGATACCATTTATATATCCGGTATCACTTGGCTGGCCACCACCTTCTGGGTAAAAATAAGTTTTATCCAGTTCAACATGATACTCCTTTTCCTTTTGAATTACATTTATGACTTCAGCTGTAAATTCCTTTTGATAGGGATTTTCATAACATAATTTTTCCAAATTCAAGCATCTCCTATATACTATAATATATTTCACTGTTTTATATATTGTACCATAAAAAAATTACTGATAAATATAAAAATCATTATAAGTATACAGGTTTAACAATTGTGGAACATTGCTTTTAAAATAAGAAAAATCAGGTAGGTGAAATAATTCGAATCAGAAGGTGTAAGTAAATATTTGCAAGATGCCACTTGCCACGTGGGTGGCACCACAAAAAAGAGGTATATGCCATATTTTGTAGAATATAGTATTTGTAAAAGTTTTAAAGATCAACAACGTTTCAATTGATTTACGAAGGGGGATTAAGATGAGTGAACATGATATTAAGGTAGTACAAGAAATAGATATTGATAAAATTATTGAGTTATCAAAGAGTTTATTATTTAAAAATGATAGAAATGCTTTGTATAGGGAGCTAATTAAAATAGTAGATAGTTATTTAAAAGCAAAAAAAATACTAATTATAGAAGCTGTATTTAAAAACTTTGAAGTGGTAGCAGAATGGAAAGAGAAATGTAGTGAAGTGATTTTTTATAATAAAGATAATATTAGAGAGACCTCTAATACATTTAGAGTCAGTATAGAACAAATCTGTGTGTGCAGGGAAGAAAAAATAATTAATAATGATAGCGAAGGATTTGAAATTTTTCATCCGTTAATTTTCAATGAAGAGTTAATAGGAATTTTATACATAGATAAAAAATCTCACTATAGTCATATGGAGCTGAAAATGCTTAAGCTAATTTGTATTCAGGCTGCTGCTGTTATGGAAAGAGTATGTATAGAGGATATTAAAATTCAGAAAATGAAATGTGAATTAAGAGAAAGTGAGGAAGGATATAAGAGGTTTTTTGAGTTATCCCCAGATGCTATATTTGTGCATAGTGATGGCAAAATAGTATTAGCTAATCCTATGGCTGAAAGAATGTTTGATATTAAAAATCCCAAGGGCATAATTGGAAGAAATGTTATGGATTTTGTTCATCCTGAGTATATTAATATTGCGAAGAGTAGAATAAACAAAATATGTGAAGGGGGAATAGTTACAACGTTTATGGAAGAAAAATTTCTTTCGAATGAAGGTATAATTACAGAGGTAGAAGTTGGGACCTCTCCTTTTCAGTTTAAAGGTAAATCAGCAGTTTTAGTAGTAACTCGTAACATAAATAAAAGAAAAAAAATGGAGAGATCTATACGGGAGAATGAAGCACTATTAAGAGAGATAACCGAAAACTCTTCTGATATGATCATAAAAACAGATACTAGTGGCAGAATTAAATATAATACAGCTGCTCAAAAGGAGATACTTGGTTATGACGCAGGGGTTGGCAATGGAAAGCTGATTTTTGATTATATTTACCAAGATGATAAGGAGATTGTATTAAGGGAATTAAAAAAAATAATTGCTTCAACTACAACTCAAAAATTCCAATGTAGATGTTTGCATTCAAATGGAAGTATTGTATGGTTAGAGTTTTGTGGTAATAAATTGTTAGATGATAATAATAAAGTTAAAGAATTATTATTATCAGCACGAGATATTACTGAACGCATTGAAGCTGAGAAAGTTATGAAAGAAAATAAGGAAAAGACAAGATTACTAAACCAAGCCATAGAATACGATAAACTTAGGACGGATTTTTTTGCGAATATATCTCATGAATTAAGGACGCCCATCAATGTTATTTTAGGAGCACTCCAACTTATGAACCTAAAATTTGATGAGCTATTCAAGGAAAAAGATGAAAAAAGTAAGAAATATTTAAAAACTATGAAACAGAACTGTTATAGACTAGTAAGACTTATTGACAACTTAATAGATGTAACGAAAATAGATGCAGGATATTTTGAAATTCATTTAAATAATTGTAATATTGTTAGTGTTATAGAGGAAATAACTTTATCTGTAGCAGAATATGTTGAGAATAAAGGTATATCGCTTATATTTGATACAGAAATCGAAGAAAAAATAATAGCTTGTGATAAAGACAAAATAGAAAGAATAATGTTAAATCTTATTTCGAATGCAATAAAATTCACAAATCTAGGTGGGGATATTTTAGTAAATATATTTGAGAGAAGTGATAATATTGTTGTATGTGTTAGGGACACAGGTATTGGAATACCAAAAGAAAAGCAATCATGTATTTTTGATAGATTTATTCAAGTTGACAAGTCCCTTACGAGGAATAGAGAAGGTAGTGGTATAGGATTATCCTTAGTTAAAGAGTTAGTAGAAATGCACGGAGGTAAAATATTTTTAGAAAGCGAGGTTAATAAAGGGAGTAAATTTAGCTTTGAACTTCCTATAAAACAGCTACAAGCGAGCAAAGATAAATATTTTAATTCTAAATTCAATGCTAACAGCAATATTGAAAAAATTAATATTGAGTTTTCGGATATATATTTTTAGATGTGGTTGCTATATAATTAAAACATAAATTGGGGGGATTCTTATGTATTACATTATAATGATACTGCTCTTTTTAAAGCCAAGCATTAAAAAGGAGCATATAAATGAACAGATTGCGAGAGGTATAATAGGTCTTATTTTTAGTTGGTTTTTATTTTACGTACTATGCGTTGATAGAAGTATTTACTTTATTATGGCGGCTCTATGGGTACCAGCTATTTTTCAGATGTGTTTATCGTTATGGTCAAAGGATGAAAACAAAGGGAGATTTGCGGTTGGAATGAGTATACTGTTCCTTTTGAGTATTGGGTATAGCTTATATCCATTTATTACGGCAGGAGCGAAAAAACTTGCAACTTCAGTACCTGTAAAGGAAAGTAGTGATGGAATTTTAAAAGCTGATGCAAGTCATATAATAGTTATATCACCTGAAACTGCTTATTATGAAATGCAAAAGATGATTGGAACTCTTCCAAATCCAAGTATTTATAGTATAGGACAGCTAGGAATTACTATGACAGGGGATGGCGCCTCATATGTTGCACCTATAGAGGTAGATGGTTTATTTAGAGCACTTACAAATAGCGAAATTCCCGGTGCAATATATGTTTCGGCAGAAAAACCTGAGGAGGCAAAAGTAATTAGCGTACCATCAAAAATAGCAGAATCACTTTTGCTAGGAAAAGATTTAGAAAGGTTCTTAAGGCAACAAAAGCCATCATCAATTCTTTTTCAAGCTAACGTAGAACTTGATGAAGAAAATAACCCTTATTATGTAGGAAGCTATGGACATTATAAATTCGGAAGAAAGTTCCCAGTGATTGAGGGGGTATTACTTTATTCTTTTAAAGATGCTGTGGTTATGGATTATAAAGTGAATAAGGTTCCAGAGTGGGTTGATGAAATTCACCCTTCAGATATAGCTGAATTATATAATAAATATTTTGGTACGCTTCAAAATGGACTTTTAAACAAGATCATAGCCAAAAAGGGAGTTCATGTATCTACAACTTGGGAAGGAGAAACGCAGGTTCAAGGACTTAATGTTAATTCTAGAGAAGTTACAGGAGTAATTGACACGGATGGTAAGATGAAGTGGTTCACAGACCATACTAATACTTCAGATGATTCTATTACAATGACAGGTTACTCTATGATGGATATGAGAAGTGGTGAAATGATTTATTATAAAACACCGGGTTACATAAATGGAAAAGGAGCTATGAATGCTGTAGATAAAGCTCTTGGTGCAGATAAAGCTAACTGGGCACCAGTTCAACCGCTGTTTTATAATATATTTGGTTCTGAGGCTTGGGTTGTTCCTGTAGTTAACAAAAAGGATGGAGCTTTAGTGAAAATAGGAATTGTAGCTGCTAAAAATAGTTATGTTGTGCTTGAAGAGTCTAAAGAAGCAGCAATAGAAAGCTTTAAAAATGCTATATCCTATGGGAAAATAAGTGATGCTTCAGATAAGAATGCTAACAGTGTAAAAGCTGAAGAAAAGATTATAAGTGGTAAGGTATTAAGAATAAACGCTGTAACTGAGAGTGGAAATACTATTTTCTATGTTAAGCTAGTAGGAAATAGTAATTTATTCATGGTTACTAAAGCGGCAGGAATTGATATTGTCTTAACTAAGGAAAATGATGAGGTGGAGATAAAATATCTTGATATTAAAGATAATAGTGTAGTTCCCACTATTGGTTTTAAAAACAGTAATTTAAAATAAAAATAGCTAGATTCTTAATACTAAGGACTTCACAGGGAGATTCAAACTCCCTTTGAAGTCTATTTTTTTTATAAAACATGCCACTTGCCACGTGGGTGGCACTATTAAATGAATCTTCATAAGAACTACATAAGGTTATGATATATTTCCTCTGTACTTTATAAATTATAAAAGAGCGAAGGAGATGTACTAATGAAGAATGCCCTGAGAAGTATAGTAGTTGTATTAGGTTTGATTTTTACTTTAAACATAACTGTATTAGCGGATCCAGCAAATGAGAAGTTACAACAGCAGAAGGATGCACTAACGAAAATTCAAGCAGAAAGAGAAGAAATTGAAATAAAAGTAGAACACTTTGATAATGAAATTGTAACAATCATGGCTAAAACAGATGAAAACAAAGATAAAATAGCTGGAACAGAAAAGGCAATTGAAAGTGCCGCTATTGAGGTTAAAAGGGTTGAAAATGAAACCCAAAAGGAGCAGGAATTATATAATAGTAGAATGAGAACTATGTACATAAATGGATTTGATGGGTATTTAAGCACTATCCTGAGTTCTGAGAGTTTTGGAGATTTTGTATCAAGAGTAGAAAACATAAAAGCCATTATAGAGTTTGATAAAAAAGTAGTCGCTGAATTTGAAGCCACCCAAAGGCAATTGAGTGAAAAGAAGCTAAGTTTAAATAAGACAAAGGAAACATTGTTGAACATACAAGCAGAAAATAAGCAAAAATTAGATAAGATGAACATTGCTAAAAAGTCACAAAACAAATTGATAACTGAGATAAATAGCAAGGAAATTGTTTATAAAGAGTTAAATAATAAATTGGTAAATGAGATAAATAACAGTAAAAGTCTTCTCGCGAGCCAGAAAAGTGAGCCGCAAGTGTTAGCAAGTAAGAGCATAACGAAAATAAATGAAATAAGAAAATCAACACCTAAATATTCACCTTCAAGGGGCGCAACTGCTGTATCAGCAAATGCTGTAATAGCTTATGCTTCTAACTTTCTTGGAACACCGTATTTATGGGGTGGAACATCGCCTTCAACAGGCTTTGATTGTTCAGGATTTACACAATACGTATATAAGCATTTTGGGATTTCTTTAGGAAGAGCAACATTTCATCAAATAAAGGATGGGGTACCAGTATCAAGGGGAAACCTTAAGCCTGGAGATCTTGTGTTCTTTGGAACTAATAATAACCCTCATCACATGGGCATTTACCTTGGAGATAATAATTACATGCACTCTCCACGTACAGGAGATGTAATTAAAATTTCAGCTATGACGAGGAAAGATTTTTTAACAGGTAGAAGAGTAATGTAATTGGTAAATCAATATTGAATTCAGATAGATATCATATCTGGATTCAATATTTTTTTTATTAAAATTTCTAAGTCTATCTTTATAAAATCTACACATCTCATTTGTATAATATAGTTAAAAATATAATAAAATAGAGGTGACCTATGAGCATTAAAAAACAAAATATTAAGGTTTACAACATGACATGTACCTCCTGTGAAGCTAGAATAGAAAAGTCCCTGATGAGTATCTTTGGAGTTACAAAGGTATTGGCTGACTACAAAAGCGAAAGTGTGTTTGTGCAGTATGATGATGAAACGTGCAATACTTCACTAATTAAAGAAAAAATATCAAAACTAGGTTATAGTACAGAGGATTCTGGAAATTTTAAACTTATTGGACTCCTAGTAATAGTTCTTGCTATTTTTCTTATAAGCAAGGCTGGTAATAGCTTTGACATGGAATCTAAGCTAGCAAACGCATCTTATTTTGTTCTGTTTATAGTGGGTGTTTTCACTTCACTACACTGCGTAGGTATGTGTGGTGGAATAATGCTATCACAAAGTATAAGCGTTGCGAATAAGAGCAAATTTCAATCTCTAAAACCTGCTATATTTTATAATTTAGGCAGAGTGATATCCTATACTATTCTTGGCGGAATTGTTGGAGCTTTAGGTTCTGTTTTTTCTCTTACTTTACCTTTTAAGGCTGGACTCCAAGTTTTAGCTGGTTTTTTTATGATTATTATGGGGCTCAATATGTCTGGATACAGTCTTTTTAGAAGATTCAACATAAAATCACCAATGCCTTTATGCAATATTAAAAAGAGCGGAAAAACTCCATTTATTGTAGGTGTTTTGAATGGATTTATGCCTTGTGGACCTCTTCAAACTATGCAATTATATGCTCTTGGAACAGGCAGTGCGGTACTTGGGGCTACTTCAATGTTCATATTCTCGCTTGGAACGGTACCTCTAATGCTTGGATTTGGAGCTGTTTCTGGCCTTTTAAGTAAGGGCAACACTAAGCAACTTGTAAAATTTGGAGGAATTCTTGTAGTTGTACTAGGGCTTATTATGGGAAATCGCGGGCTAGCTCTTGCTGGAATTAACATATCGCCTATGTCTTTAGTGAGTAAGGTGACAAGACAGAGTGATTCTCCAGAGACCGCTTCAAAAGCTACTGTAGAAAATGGAGTTCAAGTAATAAATATGACTGCAACTGCACGTGGATACACGCCTAGCGTATTATATGTACAAAAGGATATACCAGTTAAATGGGTAATAAATGGAGAACAGTTGACGTCATGTAATAATTCTATTGTTGTTCCCTCTCTCGATATAGAAAAAAAATTAGAATCTGGTGAGAACATTATAAATTTCACACCAGGTGATAAAGATATAAACTATAGCTGCTGGATGGGTATGATAGGAGGAGTAATTAAGGTAGTAGATGATGTTAATGCAATAGATGCTTCAAGTGATGCTACTACTAGTGATAATACTGATGTCAGTGCTGAGGCTCCTGTTAACCCTAGTATCTATGGAACTGATTTAACTAAAACCCCAATTGATATATTAGTTAAAAAAACCAAGATTGCAAATGACACTCAAAGCTTAACTATAAGTGGAATAGGTTATGAATTTTCTCCAATTATAGCTATAGCACAAAGTGGCCTTAAAACTAATTTATCTATTGATTTAACAAAGTTTGATAACGCGGAAGGGTCGTATTCAATAATTGACGCAAACTCTAAACCGATTTCTTCATTTGAAGGCAAAACAGGAATTAATCAAGTTGAACTGACCTTTGAAAAACCAGGTGTCTATGGAATCATTAAAGATGACAGAACACTAGCCTTAATAGATGTATCTGAGGACATTAAACCTATAGTACCTGAAGAATTAAGAGATAAATACTTGAAATAACTTATTCATTATTCGAACATAATATAAATATAGTAGACCCCCTATAGGGGGTGGGGTAAGGGGATGTTTAGATGAATAAAGATCAACTGCGAGCAATTCAAGCACTTAAGACATCAAGAGGACAAATTGATGGAATAATTAAGATGGTGCAGAATAATAGGTATTGCAAGTAGATACCTTTAAAGCTATACATGGGTATGGAATAGAAGTTAGTATAGAAGGTAATAAAATATTATTAGGTAATAGAAAACTTATGATTGAAAGTAATATATCACTAGATGAATTAGAAGATGTTTCAAACAGACTAGCTGAGGAAGGCAAAACTCCAATGTATATCGCCATAGAAAATAAGTTGAGTGGAATCATTGCAGTTGCTGACACAGTTAAAGAAAACAGTAAAAAAGCCATAGAAAGGCTTCACAGCATGGGAATAGAAGTTGCCATGATAACTGGTGACAACAAAAGGACTGCAGCAGCGATTGCGGCGCAAGTTGGTATTGATAGAATACTAGCCGAAGTTCTGCCTGAGGATAAAGCAAATGAAGTTAAAAAACTTCAAGCAGAAGGTAAAAAGGTTGCCATGGTTGGGGATGGAATAAATGATGCTCCAGCACTAGCTCAGGCTGATATTGGTATAGCAATAGGATCAGGTACAGATATAGCGATGGAATCCGCAGATATAGTTCTTATGAGAAGTGACTTAATGGATGTACCTACAGCGTTACAGTTAAGTAAAGCAACTATAACAAATATAAAGCAAAATTTATTTTGGGCATTTGGTTACAATATATTAGGAATACCAGTTGCAATGGGAGTACTACACCTATTTGGAGGACCACTTCTAAATCCTATGATTGCAGCACTTGCAATGAGTTTTAGTTCAGTCTCAGTTTTAACAAATGCACTACGATTAAAAGGATTTAAGCCGAAGGCGTAAAATTAGTCTTAATTATCTTTATATAATCTTCATAACTAATTGTTATAATTTGTACAAATTATAATAATAATAAGGAGGATTACTATGAAAAAAATACTTTCAGTATCAGCATTGGTTATAACACTATTATCATTATCTACTCAGGTTTTCGCTGCCAGCCATGTATCTGAAATGGCTACATCAAAGGGTGGGAGACATGTAGCTGAATGTGCTCAAAAGATGGATAAAGGCATATCTGAATGTGCAAAACTTGATGAATGCAAATAAAAATTACAAAGTTAAAAGCTAAGTTTGCACTTTAGATTTTTTTGATCCTGGCCAATTTAAAAGTATTCTTGCTAGTGGGCGTAAAATTGGTGGACCTTTAACTGATTTTGTGATGAAGATTATATAAATAAAAGTTATATGTCAAGAAGGTGAACTTTTAGCGAGCTGTAAGTGATTTAGCCAGAGTGCTTGCGGATTAGATATTACACTTAATGAATAAAAACATTAGGTATAAATAATTTATTAGGAGGAAAAAAAATGAACACAATAATCAATGTAATTCTAAACATCATTGTGATGCTTACTTTCGTATATGGTATATTATGGATGAAGAAGAAGCATTACTCATTTACTGTAAGAGTTCTTTCAGCTCTTGCGGTAGGTATTTTATATGGAGCAGTACTTCAATTAATTTATGGGGTGTCAAGTCCTGTAATTAAGGAGGCCAACGTATGGTTTTCCATCATGGGAACTGGTTATGTAAGACTGTTAAAAATGATAGTTATTCCACTAATATTTGTATCAATTACAACAGCAATCATTAATCAAAATGCAAAGAACCTAGGAAAGAAAGCAGGAACAATCATAGCTATTCTTGTTATAACAGCAGGAATATCAGCCGCTGTAGGAGCTTTTACAGCAGGAGCCTTTGGCTTAGATGCTGGTGGAATACAAGCTGGAGAAGCTGAAGTTCAACAAGGACAAAAGATGGATGCTAGTTTAAAGGATTATCAAGCTAGACCTGTTCAAGATCAAATAGTTGAAATAATACCAACAAATCCATTCTACGCATTAGCAGGACAAGGGGATTCAGCTACTTTATCAGTAGTTTTATTTGCGGCTTTTATAGGAATAGCAACTGTAGGGATTCGAAAGAAGAAGCCAGAATCAGCAGAAATATTTACTAAATTCTTAAATGCACTTCATGATGTGGTTATGAGAATGGTAACACTAATACTCAGATTAACTCCATTTGGAGTATTAGCTCTTATGACTAAGATGGTATCAACAAGTGATTTTTCCGAAATAATGAAATTAATGAAGTTTGTTTTAGCTTCTTATGTTGCAATATTAATAATGTTTATTATACACTTTATTATACTTGCGTTTAATGGGCTAAATCCATTGACATACTTAAAGAAAACAGTATCGGTATTAACTTTTGCCTTTACTTCAAGAACAAGTGCAGGTACAATTCCTCTAAATATTGAAGCTCAAATTGATAAACTTGGAGTTTCAGAGGGAATTGCTAACCTTTCAGCTTCTCTTGGAACAAGCATAGGCCAAAATGGTTGTGCAGGAATATATCCAGCAATGTTGGCTGTTATGATAGCTCCAACTTTGGGAATAAATCCATTAGCGCCAGCATTTTTAATCAAGCTTATAATAGTTATAGCGATTAGCTCTTTTGGTATAGCTGGAGTAGGTGGCGGAGCAACCTTCGCAGCATTAACCGTTTTATCAGCTATGGGACTTCCTGTAGGGCTTGTAGGTCTTCTAATAGCTATAGAGCCACTTATAGACATGGCTAGAACAGCTCTTAATGTCAGTGGATCTATGGTAACTGGAGTAGTTACAGGTAAGCTAATGAAAGAGTTAGATATTAATGTGTATAATAGCAAGGTAAATACGGAAATAGATGTGTAATTAAAGATGGATAAATAACAATTATTGATAGAGTTTGGTCCTATGTCAATAAAAAGTACAAATTAAAATGAGAAAGTTATTAGTAATCCCCTTAAATTTAACTTGCGATTGATACATTAAGTTTATTTGCTTTTTTATAGGCTATTTCAAACTCATCAGGTGACATATAATTGC